>NZ_JBGMOE010000197.1:0-36788 GCF_041424195.1 Tardiphaga sp.
AATCGGATGAGGCCGTAGGATGGGTAGAGCGTCTTCGCGAAACCCATCATTCACGCGCACGAAAGCGATGGGTTTCGCTGCGCTCTACCCATCCCACGCTATGCACCATCATGCCCGGTAACGCAGAAGCAAGTTCGGCCAAGACGCTCACCCCATCCCACGACGAACGCAATCACGACGCGGGCGCTTACCGTAACCCGCTGAGCTGCGTCGTCAGGCGATCCATCGCGCTGCCGACGTCGCGCCATTGTTCGAGCCAGCTACGTGGAAAGCGGAAGATGAGATCTGCGCCGCCGATGCGGCGTTCGCTCATGCACATGCCGGGCGTGGCGCCGTCGCGTGTGCAGCGCGCCACCAGCGCCGGCGCCGTGCCGAGAAACAGATCTTCATTGCTGTAAGGCGAGTTGTCGCGGAATGGCTGCGTGGTCAGGCCGTCTTCGCTCGATGTCGCGCGGTCGATATAGCGCGGATAGATCGTGCGCAGGCGCGTGTCCGGCGAGGTCGCATCGTGATGCGCCGAGATCGAGACGAAGATGCGATCGATCGGCTGCGCGTTCTCATCGAAATTCTCGACGCTGACATGTCTCGGCAGGTTGCTCGCTTCGAGCGACGGATAGACGTAGCTCAGATCGACGCGCTCCTGCGGCCCCGAATGTTTCTGCACCTTGCGGCGGAAGGCATGGGTCGGGACATTGAACAGCGTGGCGCCGACACTCACCGGAATGCGGTCGGGATCGCCGGGCTTCTGGCTCTGCCAGGTCGGCCACAACAGATAGGCCACCACCGCGATAGCGGGGGCTGCAAGCGCTGCACCGATCAGCATCGGCACGACGTGGTTGCGGCGGCGATGGCGGCGCCGCGGCCGCGTCGTCGGGTGGGTCGGAAACAGCAGAGACATGCGCACGCTAAATTGGAACCGGGAGGGTGTAACGGGGGCGAATCAACCGCGAATATGCCAGCCGATGGTTAACGGCCTCGGGTACCCCCGCTGCGGGCGTTACCCCGGAGCCATGCACGGTACGCAGTTCCTGATCGTGTCGTTAACCCTTTATTAACGTTATGCTGGCGTGGAGCCTCGCGTTTTGCGATGCAGGGCGGTGTTTATACGTGTAGCGAAAGCCGTTTCATGTCTCCCGATGCGTTGAATTCATTTTTCCAGCTATGCATTGGTTTCGCCCTCGCAGGGGCCATTGCAAGCGCCTATCAAGCCTTCGCCAAACGCCCCCCGAGCTTCAGCCTGCTTCAGCAGGGGCCGACCCCTGAAGCCTTCGCAGCGGTGCCGCTGCTGGTCTTCACGGCGCCCTTCATCATCATGCGCAACACGCTCCGCAACGGCGTGGCTGAGCAGCATCGCATTCAGTTCGTGATGATCGCGACAGTGCTGGCCGGCTTCTGGAGCTTGATGTCCGGCACCTTCATCGTGATGGCCCTGGAAGCACTGGGCATACTGGCCTAACCGCAAGAATCCATGGCAGTGTCTCCCGCAAAGGAGACCAGACAGACCATGGCAATCTACGAACTCGACGGGCAGGAGCCGGATCTTCCGGCCAGCGGAAATTACTTCATCGCCGACACGGCCGATGTAATCGGCAAGATTCGTCTGCTGGAGCAGGCGAGTGTCTGGTTCGGCGCGGTGCTGCGCGGCGATAACGAATGGATCGAAATCGGTGAAGGCTCCAATGTGCAGGACAACTGTACGTGCCATACCGACAAGGGCTTCCCGCTGACCATCGGCAAGAACTGCACCGTCGGCCACAACGTGATCCTGCACGGCTGCACCATCGGGGATGGCGCGCTGATCGGCATGGGTTCGATCGTGATGAACGGTGCAAAAATCGGCAAGAACAGCATTGTCGGCGCCGGCTCGGTGATCACCGAAGGCAAGGAATTTCCGGAGAACTCGCTGATCATCGGATCGCCGGCGCGCGTCATCCGCACGCTGTCGCCTGAGCAAGTCACAGCGATGGGCAGCGCCGCGCGGTTCTATGCCGCCAATGGCCCGCGCTTCCGGAAGGGGATGAAGAAGATCGGCTAGCTGTGATCGCGCTGCGCGTAATCGCCTCTTCCGCGGACGCGCCGGGACCGGGAGGCGTCGCCCGGCGACAGGCGATGCAGCGGTCGATGCGCGGGATCGTGCCGTCGATCGCAAGGTGAAAAGCATCTGCAAGGGGTGCCAGCACCACGTTGCGCGGCAGGCGTCCAGCAACATGCCGCAACCGGCCAGTCGCGAACAAGTGACGGCGATTGGTCGTCACGCCGTGGCGGTTCACGAACGGAAGAGCTACCTATCCAGGAGGGGCGGCGCTGAAAGTGACCCGTGACGGAGTGTAGTCGATGTTACGCAAATTGGTGTTTGGTCTGTTGACCCTTGCCGCGGTCGCATTGGTTGCGCCGACAGCCGCATCGGCACGCGGTGGCGGCGGAGGCGGAGGCTTTCACGGTGGCGGTGGTGGCTGGCACGGTGGTGGCGGTGGCTGGCATGGCGGCGGCGGTTGGCACGGTGGCGGATGGCGCGGTGCTGGTATCGGCATCGGGCTGGGTCTTGCCGGCGCCGGCCTCTATGGCGGTTACTACGGCTACGGCCCCTATGCGTATTACGGTGGGTACCCCTACGCGTATGGCGGTTACGATGACGAAGGCGGATGTTATCTGGTACGTCGACGCGTATGGACACCAGCCGGCTATCGCCTGCGTCGCGTCGAGGTCTGCGACTGATCTGCATCTCGACCGACGCCACCTGACTACCTCATTGGCTCCAGCATAGCTGCGCTGGAGCCGAGGCATAGCTTGTTTCATCGCTGGTTCGATCTTCTGGTACGCGTCTTGCTAAATCAGAACGATGACCATGACACTCGACATTTCCCATCTCACGCTTTTGTTTGTCGCCACGGTTTTTGCGCTGACGATGGCGTTTGTCTGGATGTTCGTTGAGTTCGAACGCCGGTTCGGCAAGTGGTTTGCCGCAACCGCATTGGCGCGATTTGGCTATCGGCCCGATGGCCGTCTCAAGCGCGAGGCTCAGCGCCGCGACTGACGAGCCGTCTGCGCGAAAGGCGATATCGAAGCGACCGCTCTGCGCCGTCCCGTCGTGGTCCCACATGTTCGCTGCATATGTAAGGCTGCCGCGAGAACCCCAAAAAGTTGCGGCCAGCTCTTGGGGGAGAGCTGGCCGCGCGCGATCCGGTCTGGGACGGGGAGGGGTGGGGATGTGACCGGGTCGCGTGTCTGCAATTCGTTTGCTTAGCGATCCCGCGCGCTGGCCGTGGCCACTGCAGGACGGTTGTCGCCGAGCGAGACCCATACATTCGGATCGCTCTGTGACTGGCGCTTGACGAAACGGTAGCCGGTCTCGGTCCAGGCGACGACATTCTCATTCTGGTTGTCGAGAACGTATTCGCCCTTGTCGGTCTTCACCGTGAGCACGGCGTGGCCTTCGCCCTTCTTGTCGCGCACCACGGTGATCAGCAGTGCCTCGCGTGGCCAGCCTGCTTCGATCAGCATCTTGCGCTTCAGGAGCACGTAGTCCTCGCAGTCCCCGTAACCATCAGTCGGCAGCGACCACCTCTCGATCACACCCCAATGATCCATATCGGTCATCGGCTTGACGGTCTCGTTCACCCAACGGTTGACCCGCACGAGATCCTTCCACGCAGTCTGCGTGATGACGATGTCGCGTGGCTGTGTTGCGCCACCGCGGCAGTCGGCCGGATTATCGGAACAGAATTCGACCCAGCCGATCGGTGCGCGCGTGCTGTCGCCCAGACTTGCGTAGAGTTTTTCGTTGCCGGCACGTGCCGACGAAGTCACTCCAAGAAGGACTGCTAAAACGGCCAGTCCGAAATATCGCCCCTTGTTACCAAACATTGTGGCCCCCGTTTTCTTGTTGGGACCATGTTTCTCACAAAGGATTTTCGTCGCCGCTAAATCACCCAAGTACAATTGAAGCGATTACAAGTAAAAGGCGGCGCGAATTCGAATTATACTTGAATCGAATGCGATTCAAATTTTAGCTAATGGCATTTGATTCAAATTTTACGCGTTAATGGCTGGAATGCTGTTATTCGGGAGCTTGCGCGCTCAAGGCGGCGTGAAATTAACGGCTCGCGATCACGCGCAAACGATGCGCAACGGTATCCGCTGGTGCGGACAGCGTCTTCACGCATTGAAAAATCGGAGTTTGGGGCGTTCCGCCGTTTACCGGGCGTTGACGCTGTCTTCGAGCGTCTCAGCCAACTGCTCGTGGAAGAACTCCAGAGCGAAGCCCTCTTCGAGATGGCGGACCACGCGGGACTGGATTCGACCGAGCATGACAATCGAGTTCAGCGGCGGACGCTTCTCTGCCGCAATGGCGGCGCCGGACAGCGACAGGTCGATAATGCGGCCGTTCATCTGGACGCCATCCTCGAGGGTGAGGAGCGCGATCGGATTGCGCGGCACGATACGGTCGTGGCGACGGTCTTCCGGCAGATTGAGAATGTCGCGGTTGGCCAGCCAGGTCAGCTGCGCCGCCAGCTTGTCCCGTTTGCGCGGCGTCGCACCCACAGTCATGGCGAAACCGTTGTCGATAATCCGGGTGACTTTACCTTCGACGCGGCCGATATGGTCGAGATAGGCGATGACGCGGTCGCCCACATTGCCGATGCCGGGGCCGAGCAGCGCGAGGCCGCCAGGCGACATATTGATGACCTGGCACGGAAATTCGCGGCGATCCGGCAGCATATAGCGGCCAAGCAGGTGCACCTTCACCCGCTGAAAGCGACGGCGTTCTTCTGCAGACGGAAGAATCGATTTTGTTTGCGCGAACGCCATCAGTGCCGTGCCGGTCATACGGGTGGAGTTTCGACCGACCCTACGGCCCACAGGGTTAACGCCGCGTTAGCAAATACCGGCGTGGCGCAACCAGGTGGCGTGATTGTTCTGCACGGCACTTAGAATGTGCGAAGCCCAGAAAGCTACTCAGCTCAGCCCTTCATAGACCATCAGGCCGCGGGCAGCCTGCAGCTTGCGCAGGGCGCGCGGCGCAAAGCGCTGCGGCTGGTGGGCGAGATAGCGGAAGGAAGTGAGCTGGAACGCACCGAGCCGGCCGCGGACCTCATACATGGGCGCCAGCAGGCCGGTCAGGCTGATGGGCGCATGCGCGCGTGCCGCAAAGGGCAGCAACAACAGTTCCAGATGCGCCTTCTGGCCGAATTCGGTCATTGCGGTCACGCCTGCGACGGCGACGAGCTGTTCCTCGGATACGACGGTGACCATGTCCCGGATCTCGTCACGGCATTCCGGCGCGAACAGCAACGGGAATGGCTGGTTCTTCAGGTCACGGCCAAGCAGGGCACAAACTCTTGTGCCGGCCACGCGGAACGGGAATTCGACGGGCTTGTCATAGGACAGCACGAAGATGTCGCCGAGCAATTCGCGCACGGGACCAGGTTCCAGCTCGCTCCGGTCGGGAGCGCGCGCAAAACCACGCTTGTCGTCCCAATAGGCGAAAAACGCGCGGCTGGATGGATGTTTCATTCGCCTGATCCTGACCCGGCTTGCAGTGGATCGGGGACATTTCTGTCCCGAATCCATCCACTGCTCGCCGCTACATGTTGTGCAGATCAGTCATTGCAGCGTCCATGCCGAAGCCGCGTTTTCCACCGCGTTCGGGCGGGGTATCCGCCGTTAAGGTTAAGTTTACTATGATTTTAAGGATCTCATTAAGCATCCGGTTTCGGAGCGGGTGGGCGGTTCGGCGTTAACTCTAAGTTAAGCATGTGCTTGGCAACGCGGGGATTGCCGGTAGTCTCCTGCTCACTCCAGAGCGAAGCGGACTGTCTCCAGCAGTTCGTGACGCGCTTCGATAAACAGGTGGCTGAAAACAGAATTGGTCGTCACGCGGGGAGGGGTGGGGATGTCGGCTTGTCCGGCACACCGGGACATCCATTCGCGGGAAAAGATCAAAACGGACCGGGGAGAGCTTTTCTCAGAGGCTCTCCCTTTTTCCTTTTGAAACGGGTTTGCTGTCCTGCGGCGATCCTGAGCTTGCACCGCACCGCCAAAGCCGCCTATCTGAAGCATCGCTCGCCAGAGCCGTTGACAGGCCTTTATCCCCTTGGACCCCTCGGATTCCCCCGTTCCCCAGCGTGAACCGATCCTGACCCTGCCGGGCGCATTGACCGCCTATGTCGGGCTTCTGGCGATCATTCACATCATTCGCATGTCGCTGCCGCTGGATCTGGAATACTGGACCATCGAGGTCTTCGGTTTCATTCCGAAGCGCTACGACCAGACCCTCCTGTCGATGCCGTTTCCCGGCGGCAATGGCGCCAAGGTCTGGAGTTTCGTCACTTACTCGCTGTTGCACGCCAATCTCAGCCATATCGGTTTCAATGTGTTGTGGCTGCTGCCGTTCGGCAGCGCGCTGGCGCGGCGTTTCGGCGCGGTCCGCTTCTTCATCTTCATGGCGGTGACGGCTGTGGCTGGCGCCGCTGCACATCTGGTCACCCATGAACACGCGCTTGGCCCGATGATCGGCGCCTCGGCTTCGGTCTCCGGCGCGATGGCCGCGGCCATCCGCTTTGCCTTCGTGCGCGGCAGTTTCCTGTCATTCAACCGCGGCGACGCCGATGAAGCGGCACGTGTGCCCGCTTTACCGTTGCTGCGTGCGCTACGCGATCCGCGCGTGATCGGATTTCTGGCGGTATGGTTCGGCGTCAACATCATCTTTGGCGTTGGCTCGATTGCGATCGGTGCGGAAGGGGCGAGCGTTGCATGGCAGGCGCATATCGGCGGCTTCTTCGCCGGTTTGCTGCTGTTCTCGCTGTTCGACCCCATTCCGCGGTTGCAGCGCACGGGTTCGCAGGCGTCGTCTCCCGACATCTCCGACCTGCATTGAGCGCGTACCGGCTTCTTGCGAGGCCGACGCATTTGATCCATCATTATGTATTCGACAGGTGACTTACGTTGGCAGGTTCGGCCTTGAAGCCGATCCGTTCCCGGCGTGAGCGGTGTATCAGTTCGATCACCACATCTGAACGACTGTTGAAATGCGCTGCTACACTGCATCTGTCTGACGATCCAGGAATGAAAGATCGCGCCCGACAAAGGGCATGGTCGACTCAGGAGGCGACAATGACGGTACGTGCAATTCTCGATTCCAAAGGCCACCAGATCATCAGCGTTTCGCCGAACGACAAGGTCTCGTCGGTGGTGCAGCTGCTGACAGAGCGAAAAATTGGCGCCGTGCTGGTGATGAGCCATCACAACATCGATGGTATCCTGTCCGAGCGTGATATCGTGCGGGTGATCGGAGAGCGCGGCGCCGCGGCGCTGGATGAAGACGTGAGCGCCGTGATGACGCGCAAGGTCATTGGTTGCAAACCGTCCGACACGGTCGGTGCAATTATGGAAAAGATGACGACCGGAAAATTCAGGCATCTGCCCGTTATTGAGGGCGAAAAGGTCGTTGGCCTGATTTCGATCGGTGACGTCGTCAAATTTCGTGTGCGCGAATTCGAACGCGAACAGGAAGCACTGCGCGAATATATCGCGACAGCCTGAAGCCGCTGCGCTCAGCCCTGCGAAGTGGTCGGCTTCTGTGCAACGACGGGCGCAGGTGAGTTGGCCACTTCGGGGGCGAGGATTTCGATCGCCTCTTGAATGGACTCGACGGCGCGTTCTGCAGCACGCGCGCCGAGTGTGATCATCTCTTCAGCGCGGTGGAAATCGAACCAGCCGATGCGGCCAACGCGTGGTGCGATCAGGAGATCCGGCGGATCGCCGGCGAGGCGCGCGCGGGTGATGCGATCCTGCATGATGTTGAAGGCATCGACCATCACCGTGGAGATGCCCGGTCGTCCGCCGCCGCCGAAGAATTCGCGCTTCATGGTGCGCTCGGCTGAGAAGAACTTGCTGAAACCGCGCTTCGGCTCTTCGACTTCGATGACGGTCTCGGCCACTTCTGGTCCCGTGCCATGGTCGAAAATCGTGGTCGAATGGCCAAACACGTCATTGCTGAGATTGGCTGCGATGACGATCTCGGCGCCCAGCGCGCGCGCCGCCGATACCGGCACCGGATTGACCAGCGCGCCATCGACCAGCCAGCGATCTCCGACCAGAACCGGCGAGAAGATCCCCGGCAGCGCATAGGACGCGCGCATCGCATCGACCAGGCGACCATGAGTCAGCCAGATTTCATGACCGGTGCGAACCTCGGTGGCGACACTGGCGAATTTCAGCGGGAGGTCTTCGATCAGCGTATGGCCCAGCGACGCTTCGAGCTGCGCGGCGAGCTTGTTGCCGCCAATCAGGCCGGAACCGTTCAGGCGGATGTCGAGATAGCTGAGAATATTGCGGGGCTGCAGGCCGCGGGCCCATTCCTCGAGCGTATCGAGATGGCCAGCAGCATAGGATCCGCCAACCACGGCACCGATCGACGTCCCCACCACGACATTCGGGACGATGCCATGGGCAAGCAAAGTGCGCAGGATGCCGATATGGGCGAAACCGCGCGCCGCACCGCCGCCGAGCGCCAGACCAATGATCGGACGCCGAACGCTTCCCAAACCAGGCTTGTCGCGACCGTTCGCGCCATTCTGGCCGCGCCCCATCAGAATCTCCAGCACACAAAGCTCCTCGACGTCGCCGATATTAAATGCCGCAGCGCCATCATTCCAGACGGTAGCTAATTCATGATTTATGTCGCGTTTGCGAGGATTAGGCACCAAATGTGACTGCAGAACGACCCGTTATCGCACGATACACCGGTTCCTGAAGGTCTCACGCGATTGTGGGTCTGGCGGCGGTACGGCCGCGTCAAGGCTTGAATTTGTCACGTTTTCAGTGAAAAGCATGACGATGATTGCATGGGGCCATGATTTGCGAACATCCGGCCGGAGCGGACGGCTGGCCATGGTGCTGGCCCTTGCTCTGCTGCAGGCTGTTGCCTTGCCCCGGGGCGCATCCGCGCAGTTCTTTTCGGACCGTCCGGCACCGGTACCGCCGGGCTCGATCCCGGATGTCCCGTCGGGTCCGGCCATCAGTCTCGCGCCGCCGTCCGGTCCTGCTTCCACGCCCCTGTTGCCGGCGCCGCTGACGCAGCCGCCGGTTGCCAATGTCACTCCGCCTGTACCGTCGCCGGTCCAGGCTGCTCCAACAGGGCCCGCACAGGGCGTGTTGGCGCTCACGGCGCGCTATGGCAAGGATATGCCGGTCATCAATAGCGGGCTGGTCTGGCGGGTCTATTCGGATAGGCCGGACGAGACCGGTGCCTTCAAGCTGATCCGCGAGGATCGCGGCGCAACGCCCAACATCGTGCTGCCGCCGGGCAACTATGTGGTGCATGTGGCGCTCGGCCTCGTCAGCGCGGTGCGGCCTGTGACCGTCAAGTCCGATACCGATCGCGAAGCGTTCGTGCTGCCCGCCGGCGGATTGCGGATCGAGGGCCGCGTCGGCACCACAAAGATTCCGCAGAACCAGATCTCGTTCTCGATCTACAAGGGCAGCCAGTTCGAAGGTGGCGAGCGCACGCCACTGCTGCCGAGCGTTCCTGCCGGCGATGTCGTGCTGCTGCAGGAAGGTACTTACTACATCATCTCGAATTACGGTGACGCCAATTCGGTGGTGCGCTCCGACATCCGCGTGCAGGCGAGCAAGCTTACCGACGTGACGATCACGCATCGCGCGGCGGTCATCACCATGAAGCTGGTAAGCGACAAGGGCGGCGAGGCCTTGGCCAACACCGCGTGGTCGGTGATCACGCCGGCCGGCGACGTCATCAAGGAATCGATCGGCGCCTTCCCGCGCGTGACCCTGGCAGAAGGCGAATATCGCGCCATCGCCAAGAACGAAGGCAAGGTGTTCGAGCGCCCGTTCAACGTCGTGAACGGCGTCGACGGCGAGATCGAAGTCATCGCGCGCTAACTGCTGCTTGCCAGCTACTCAACAATCTTCCAGAGCAAAGATCTCGTTGCAGACAACACGCCTCAAACGCGAATGAATTGTCATGCGCTTGTCATGGTCCTGAATCGCCAACTAACCATCGTGCCAGTTTTTCGCGTCACAATACGTCATTGCCGTCTACGGCCTCGGAACGTTTACATGACGTTAATCTCGGTAGCCCGATTAGCAAGTATCGCTACAAGTGCTACGAAGGGGATGTCGTGACCGCGGCAAGACAGTTATCCGGAAGCCCGGATGTCAAATTGTTCGACGATATTCCCGCCTTGCAACGCAAATGGCGGGCAGCCGTTCGTCCCGGACAGATTCTGCCCGGCTATGAAGAAGTGATGCTCGGCAGTCTTGGGCGCATGGCCGATCACATCGTGCTGCTGAAGGTCGAGGGCGTGACGCTCGAAGTGTCACGCAGCGGCCGCTATGTGCAACAGTGGCTGGGTGATGATCGCTGGGACATTCCGCTCGACGTGCTGGCGCCTGATTGCGTGCGTGCGCTAACGGAGGCCGCGAGCTGCGCGTTGCAGGCCCATCGGCCACATCTGATGGTGGCGCATTGCGTGCGTGACGGTCTCGTCCACACCTATGACATTCTGGCGCTGCCGACAGCGTCACGCTGGGGTGGCCGGTTGGTCGGCGTCTATGTCAACGAGCAGGGCACCCGCTACAATCTGGTCGATGCGATCTTCTCGTCGACGGACGAAGGCATCGTGTCGCTTGCGGCGATCCGGGATTCCGCGAGCCGGGCTTTTGACTTCCAGATCGTGCATCACAATCAGGGCGCTTCGCGCCTGTTGAAAGTATCACCCGCCGACCTTCAGTGGCGCAGGCTGAACGAAGGCGGCCATGCGCTGTCGTTGCCGAGCGTGACGAAATGGCTGCTGTCCATGATCGCCAATGGTCAGAGCGGTCAGCTCGAGATCGACAGTGATGATCGCAACCTTCGGCTCAGCGCGACGGCCTTCGGCGATCTCGTATCCCTCACGGTCTCCGATGTCACCGACATCAAGCGCCGCGAAGCCTCGTTCCGGCTGCTGTTTGACAGCAATCCGATGCCGATGTGGGTGTTCGATGCCGAGACGATGGAGTTTCTCAGCGTCAATGACGCGGCAGTCGCGCATTACGGATACGACCGTGCCACCTTCCTGCGCATGCAGCTCAAGGAAATCTGGCCGCGCGACGAGTGGGAAATTCACACGCGTGCGCTGATGCAGCTCGGAGATATCTATCAGTCGGATCGCAACTGGCGTCACCTGAAGGCTGACGGAAGCGAGATCGAGGTGCTGACCTATGGCCGCCGCGTGATGTTCGAAGGCCGCGATGGCTTCCTCGTGGCTGTCGTCGATATCACCGAACGTCGCAAGGCCGAAGCGCGCGTGGCGCATATGGCGCATCACGATGCCCTGACGGATTTGCCGAATCGTGTTTTCTATCAGGAGCGTCTGGCCCAGGCGCTCGATCACGACGATCAGAGCAAGCATGTCGCGGTGCTGTGCATCGATCTCGACCTGTTCAAGAATGTAAATGATTCCTTCGGCCATCCGATGGGCGACCGGCTGCTGAAAATGGTCGCGACACGCATGCGGACCGAGGTGCGCGGCAACAATCTCGCGGCGCGGCTCGGCGGCGACGAATTCGCTGTGGTGCTGGCCGCCGATATCACGCCCAATGAAGCCAATGATTTTGCTGCACGGCTCATTGAGATCATCAGCGCCCCCTATGACATGAACGGCGTCGAGGTCGTGATCGGCGCTAGCATCGGTATCGCCATGTCACCGGGCGACGGCGATACCAGCGAAGAGCTGATGCGCAATGCCGATATGGCACTGTATCGGGCCAAGTCCGAAGGCGGCGGTGTGCATCGCTTCTTCGAGCGCGAGATGGATCGCCAGGCCCAGAAGCGGCGCGACATGGAGCTCGATCTGCGCAGCGCTTTCGCCGATGGCGACTTTGAATTGCACTACCAGCCGTTGGTCGACCTCGCCGCTGATCGCATCACCGGATTTGAAGCGCTGCTGCGCTGGAAACATCCCGACAAGGGTATGATCTCGCCAGCGGATTTCATTCCAGTGGCTGAGGATATCGGCCTCATCGTCGCGCTGGGGGAGTGGGTATTGCGCAAAGCCTGCGCTGAAGCAGCCAAGTGGCCGGACAATAT
The DNA here is from genome assembly GCF_041424195.1 of Tardiphaga sp. Taxonomy (NCBI): domain Bacteria; kingdom Pseudomonadati; phylum Pseudomonadota; class Alphaproteobacteria; order Hyphomicrobiales; family Nitrobacteraceae; genus Tardiphaga; species Tardiphaga sp. The sequence continues at coordinate 12,092 of NZ_JBGMOE010000197.1, forward strand.
CAAGGTGGCGGTCAATCTATCGCCGGTGCAATTCCGCAGCCGCAATCTGGTGCAGGTCGTGGTGGCGGCGCTGGCCTATTCCGGCCTGTCGCCGCATCGTCTTGAGCTGGAAATCACCGAGTCGGTGTTTCTCGCCGAAACCGAAGCCAACCTGGCCATCCTGCACCAGCTGCGCGCGCTGGGCGTCCGCATCTCCATGGATGATTTCGGCACCGGCTATTCGAGTCTGAGCTATCTCCGCAGCTTCCCGTTCGACAAAATCAAGATTGATCGGTCGTTCGTGAAGGACCTGATCGAACGGCCGGATTGTGTCGCCATCGTGCGCGCAATCTCCGGGCTCGGCCGCAGCATGAACATCACGACAACGGCCGAGGGTGTCGAGACGATCGATCAGCTCGACTGGCTGCGCGCGGAAGGTTGCAACGAGGTGCAGGGCTTTCTGTTCAGCCCCGCAAAGCCCGCGTCGGAAATCGAGAACCTGCTGCGCCGGTTTGGCAGCCAGGCGTCCCAGGCCGCATAACTAGAGTTCAGAACCGCGTCACGAGATCTTTGAGCTCGGGACGCGGTCGGTCCTCGATCACCTTATCGGGCTTGCCGCCAATATGGATGAAGCCCGCCAGTCTTTCATTGGCGGCGAGGCCGAGGCCTTCGAGCACGTCGCGGTCATAGGCCATCCAGCCGGTCAGCCAGTTGGCGCCATAGCCCATCGCAGTGGCGGTTGACACAATATTCATGCAGCTCGCGCCTGCGGACAGTTCCTGCTCCCATGGCGGAATCTTCGGATGCGGCTTGATGATGCTTACCACGCCGATCACCAGCGGCGCTTCCGTCAGTTTGTGTTTCTGTGCCTCGATATCCTCGACCGGTGCATCGGGATTCTTCCGTGCGAACACGGTGGCGATGACGTTGCCGGCGCGCTTGCGGGCGTCGCCCTCGAAAATGATGAAGCGCCATGGTGCCAGCTTGCCGTGGTCCGGCACGCGTGCGCCGATGGTCAGGATGGTCTCAAGCTCGGCGGAGGAGGGACCGGGGCCTGACATCTCGCGCGGCTTGACGGAGCGGCGGGTCTTCAGGAAATCGATGATGTCGGGCACGGGCAGTTCTCACATTGCAATTTGACGGATCGCATATCATGCGGAGCGGCGCACCACGAGGTGGGCCGTGCATATTTAGATCGATTGTGACCGCGCGATGATGGGATCGCAATGGAGCAATGCAGCCTGACAAAGCTCTTGTGCGGTCAGCAATGGCGCTGGCACGCGTTGATGCGTCGGTTGCGGGTCACGCCATGGCGCTATTGATGTCGGTCGTCTGGGGAATCCCGCAGGCCGATCTCGCGGTTCGTCGTCGAAGGTGAGCCTGATCTGCCGAAAGAACTGTTGCAGCTCGCCAACGTCGTTCTGACGCCGCATATCGCCGGCCGCTCGCCTGAAGCCATTGCAGCGACCACGACGCTCGCGCTCGAAAACCTGATCGCGCATCTGGAGGGGCGGAGCGTTCTGACGCCCGTCCTTCCAGCACCGGTGCCGCGTTAGGCCGACGTCGGTCGCGCCGGCATCTTCGACGCGCGATCGAGCAGGTCTTTTCCGAGATCCTCGAGTACCTCCCGCGACGCCAGATAGAGGCTATGACCGCGCTCGGTTTCGAACGCCAGCGCCACCACCTCAGGCCGGTTCGGATCCGGGATCAGCTGATAGGCGCGGATCGGATAGGCGACGATTTCCTGTTCGTCAGTCATCAATGTTTCCGTGGGTCTGGCGTGAATGAGGATACCTGGATGTGAGCGTTTTGCGGCGAAATGGATATCGTTCGCGTAAAGAAAATGCATCAAAACGGGATTTGAGAGCTTCGGTTCCGATTTGATCGGAACAGAAGCTCTAGCAGGATCTGGCTCGATCCGCGCGTTGCCGCAGCGATTAATTCGCTGGATCCGGCCTGAGGATCTACGGTCTGCGATTGGCTGCGGGGGCCGGCGCGACGCAACTGATTGATCCGATTCCCGCTGCGCCGTATTGGACGTATCCGCCGCCGGCGGGCGGCGAATGCGGCGCAGAGATAGGCAGGTAGATGTAGCAGATCGCGCCGTCCACCGGATCGCGCCAGCGCTGGATGATGGTATCCTGCAATGGCCCCGCATATTGCCGATCGAGCGCCATGCGCGGCATCCCCTCCCACCGCGGGGGCTGAGGTTGTTGTTGCGATTGCTGCGGTGGCGGAGCGGGCGGCTGCGTCGGCGATTGCTGCGCCTGTTTTTGTGGCGTTGGCAGCAGCCATGGCGATTGTGCTTGCTGCTGAGCGAGGGCGGCGAGCGGATTGCACGTCAGCGCCGCCAGTGCGGTTAGATATTTGAGTTGCACTGTCGCGCAGGTCGCTAGCGATGAGGTCACGGCTTCAAACCTGTTATTCGACTAGAACTCTCCGGCGAGCCCGACACGGGTGCCGTGGCTGTTGCCACCGCCGTAGGCGTAGCCGGCGGTGACGGCGAGCGGCACGCTTGTGTTGAGGCGGTGTGCGAGCGCGCCGCCGGTGGCGGTTTGCCCCTGAAAATTTGCGACATTCGCCGACCAGCTGGTGCGTCCCGCAGCCGATGGCATCGGGGCGGTGGTCATCGCCATCGCGGCCGCGACCCCGCGCCGCGCTTCGGTACGGTTGGTGTCAACCTGGCCTTGCAGGTTGGAAAGTTGCGACTGGAAACCTGATGCGATGCTGCCGAGCTGGCTGACGTTCACAGCGTCGGTCGGGTTGATGCCGGCAGCGACGTTGGTGATACGCCGCTCATTGCCGGCCGAGCCCACTGATACCGTGTTGGCCTGAGTGGCGACTGAGCCCGCACCCAGCGCGACGGAATTGGCCGCTGTCGCCTGCGCATTGGGGCCGAGAGCCGAGGAGAGCGATCCCGACGCGCTCGCGCCGTCGCCGAATGCCGCGCCGCCATTGGAGGCCGATGCCGCCGCGCCGACAGCGACCGAGCCAGTCGCGATCGCGCCGGCTCCGATGGCGATGGAATTGACGCCGGAGGCGGTGGAGTTCACACCCACGGCGATCGCGCCGTCCTTTAACGCCTGGGCGGTATCGCCGATGGCGACCGATGAGTTGCCGCTTGCGTTACTATTTTTGCCATACGCCGAACTGCCGGCGCCGTTTGCGGTGCTGTTGTCGCCATATGCCGAACTGCTGTTGCCGCTCGCTGTGCTGAAGTTGCCGTAGGCTGAGCTGTAATTGCCGGCAGCCGTGCTGTTGCTGCCGTTCGCGGTGCTGAAGTCTCCGCTCGCCTTGCTGGCGATGCCGAGTGCGGTGCTGCTAGCCCCGCTCGCGTTTGCGCCGGCCGTAGCGAACGTTTGCGCGATAGGATCAAAGATGCCGGCTCCGGCCCCAATGGCGGTGCTGCCGATGCCTGCTGCTCGCGCTCCGGCACCAAAGGCCGAACTGCTGTTAGCGCTTGCAAGGCTGGCGATGCCAACGGCCGTGCTGTTCACCCCGGTCGCCGCGGCGGCGGACGTCGTATACGTAAAAGTGAGAGGGTCGTAGATCGCACCTCCGATCGCGGTACTCCCGCTCTGGTTGGCCAACGCGCCGATGCCGAACGCCGAACTTCCGACGCCTGTCGCGACCGTGGCGGCGCCGTATGCGGAGCTGCCAATTCCAAACGCTGAACTTGAGATGCCTGTCGCCGTGCTCGAATCGCCCGTCGCCGAACTCAATTGCCCGATGGCGGTGCTTCCCTGCTGTGTCGCGCTCGATCCTGAGCCATAGGCTGTGCTGTAATTGCCGCTGGCCTCGCTCGTCTTGCCAACGGCGGTGCTGTTGAAGCCAGTCGCGGTGCCTTGGCAATTTAGGGTACTGAGCAGATCAGTACTTGCGTTAATTCCTGAGTTGCATCCGGCCGTCGCTGGTGCGGACCAGAAACTCGCCAACACGGCGATCAGAATGGTGGTGATATGCAACGTATTGCGACCGGCCGGAACGATGGTGTCCTGACGTCGATTACCAGACATGCCTAACCCCCGGTGGCAGCCGGCAACGGTTCTGTCGCTTCGGCCTGCCACCCGTCACTTTGGCCAAGCCCTGCACCACCGCATCTGACGTTCGTCAGATGCGGTGGTGCAGGAGAGGGCATTTTCAGGGAATATTGCGGAATGTTGCCGGGCGCGGCTTTGCGGCAACATCGGCGCTGGACAGTGTGCACGCGCGATGAGACAATTTGTCTCGGTTTATCAGTGGGTGCGTGAGGTTTGGCCTCAGCATAAGCGCGATGCGCATTCGGCGGAGCGATCGGTTGTCAGGCAATGTGCATTCGGGAGGCAGGCCATGGCTGGCGGCGAACTTTCCGATGACGGGGGAATGCTGGACCTTGTCGGGACGATTTACGATGCCGCACTCGACGTAGAGCTCTGGCCGGACGTCCTGAACAGGATTGGCGACGCAGTCGGCGGCCCGCAAATCGTGTTTGGACTCTACGATCCGCCAAACGGGCTTGTGAATATGTATGCGCCGCGAACCGATCCGGACATCATGCGCCGTCTGGCCGACTGGACCTTGATAAATCCGGAGTTGCCGTGCATCGCAGACTATCCGCCCGGCAAGGTCTTCAGCGGCGCTGACGTTATCGCTCCGGACAAATTTTCCAGCACGGCCTTCTATCACGATTGGTGGCGGCCGGCTGGTTTCAGCACGGAGCCCCTTGTCACTAATCTGTTTGCCGATGGCGTCGCGTCCGGACATTTTGCGAGTCACGTGTTGCCGAACGGGGTGCCGTTCGACAGCAGTCAGAAACGTTTATTTGCCGTGATAGCGCAACATCTGGTTCGCGCTGTCGCGCTGCAGCGCTCTCTTCATCTGACGATGGCGAAAGAAGGCGCGCTGATTGGTCTCGACGACTTGCAACAAGGATTTCTGGTCGTGGATGCGCAGGCGCGGATTCTGTTTGTCAACCGCGCGGCGCGCGCATTACTCGATGCCCGCGACGGTTTGCGGCTTGAAGACGGGGCCTTGTCTGCATCCGATGCGGACGCTGCGCGGATACTACGTGGTCTCATCGCACGTAGTGCTGCCGTTGCTGGCGAAAATGGCGCCAGAGGCGATGTCACGTTGCCGCGCGGGTCGGGTCGGGTGCCGCTCGATCTTCAGGTGACGCCGTTACGACCGGAAACACCGTCGACCCGGAGCCTTTGGGTTGTTCCGCAATGTGCGGCCGCGATTGTGCTCGTCTCCGATCCCGAGGCAGCTAGAAAGGCGCGCGTCGATATGTTGCGCAAGCGCTTCGGCTTCACGGCGGCGGAGGTGGCATTCGCGCTTGAGATCATTAAGGGCGACGGCCGGCAGGCTTCGGCCGACCGGCTCGGCATTTCCGTGGGCACGGCGCGAAGTCACCTGTCCAGCATCTTCGACAAGACCGGCTCGCGACGTCAGGCCGAACTTGTCCGGCTGCTGCTGCGATAAAATAGAACTTCAGCATCGAAGGCCATCACGACGCATATGCGCGGTGATGGCCTTTTTCTCTATCCACAGGCTGCCTGAGTTCAGATGGTAGCCTGCGCTCGCTTCACGTCCGGCGGCGTCGCCTCGTCGACCAGCGCGGCGAGCGCTTCCTCGAGCGAGCTCACCTTCTGACCGTCGCTGCCGAGACGACGCACCGAGACCTGGCCGGTTTCGGCCTCCTTCTTGCCGACGACCAGCAGCGCCGGGATCTTGGCCAGCGAGTGCTCGCGGACCTTGTAGTTGATCTTCTCGTTGCGCAGATCGATCTCGACGCGGAGGCCAGCCTTGCGCGCGGCCGCGGCGACGACCTTGGCGTATTCATCGCCTTCCGAGGTGATCGTGGTGACCACCACCTGCACCGGCGACAGCCAGAGCGGGAAGTTGCCGGCGAAGTGCTCGATCAGGATACCGATGAAGCGCTCCATCGAGCCGCAGATCGCGCGATGCACCATGACCGGTGCCTTCTTCGATCCGTCGGCGTCGATATAGAACGCGCCGAAGCGCTCCGGCAGGTTGAAGTCGACCTGCGTGGTGCCGCACTGCCAGTCGCGGCCGATGGCGTCGCGCAGCACATATTCGAATTTCGGCCCGTAGAACGCGCCTTCGCCGGGATTGATCTCGGTCTTGATGCGGTTGCCGTCCTTCGCCTTGATCTGCTCCAGCACCTTGGCCATCACGCTCTCAGCGTGATCCCACGACGCGTCGGAGCCGACGCGCTTTTCCGGCCGAGTCGACAGTTTGATGGTCATCTCGCCGTCGAAGCCGAAATCAGCGTAGGTGGAGAGGATCAGATCGTTGATCTTCAGGCATTCGTCCGCAAGCTGCTGTTCCATGCAGAAGATGTGCGCGTCGTCTTGCGTGAAGCCGCGTACGCGCATCAGGCCGTGCATGGCGCCCGACGGCTCGTAGCGATGCACGGTGCCGAATTCGGCGAGGCGAATGGGGAGTTCGCGATAGCTCTTGAGGCCGTGCTTGAAGATCAGCACATGGCCGGGGCAGTTCATCGGCTTGATCGCGAACCAGCGCTTGTCCTCGGCCTCGTCGCCGGCCGACTGCGCCGCGAACATGTTTTCGCGGTACCACTCCCAGTGGCCCGAAGTCTCCCACAGCGACTTGTCGAGGATCTGCGGCGCGTTGACCTCGCTGTAGTCGCCGGTCAGGCGGCGGCGCATATAGGCGATCAGCTGCTGGAAGATCGTCCAGCCCTTGGCGTGCCAGAACACGACGCCCGGACCTTCCTCCTGGAAGTGGAAGAGGTCGAGTTCGCGCCCGAGCTTGCGATGGTCGCGCTTCTCGGCTTCCTCGATCTGCTTGAGGTAAGCGTCGAGGTCCTCCTGCTTGGCGAAGGCGGTGCCGTAGATGCGCGTCAGCATCGGATTGTTGCTGTCGCCGCGCCAATAGGCGCCGGCCACCTTCATCAGCTTGAAGGCGTTGCCCACCTTGCCGGTCGAGGTCATGTGCGGACCGCGGCACAGATCGAACCAGTCGCCCTGGTAATAGATCTTGATCGGCTCGTTGCCGGGAATGGCGTCGACCAGCTCGACCTTGAAGGCTTCGCCCTTGTCGCGGAACACCTGCTTTGTCTTCTCGCGATCCCAGACGTCCTTGGTGAAGGGTTTGTCGCGCGCGATGATCTCGCGCATCTTCTTCTCGATCGCGCCGAAGTCTTCGGGCGTGAACGGCTCTTCGCGGAAGAAGTCGTAATAGAATCCGTTCTCGATGACGGGGCCGATGGTCACTTGCGTCGTCGGCCATAGCGCCTGCACGGCTTCGGCGAGCACGTGGGCGGCGTCGTGCCGGATCAGCTCCAGCGCGCGCGGGTCGTCGCGGTTGATGAAATCGATCTTGGCATCGGCCTCGATCGGATCGTTCAGATCGGTGACGGTGCCGTCCAGTCCCATGGCGACGGTGCGCTTGGCCAGCGACGGCGAGATGCCCTTGGCGATCTCAAAGCCGGTCGTGCCCTTGGCGAATTCACGCTTGGCGCCGTCCGGGAAAGTGACGGTGATGTTGTTGGTTTCGGCGGGGGTGAGGTTGGCGAGGCCGAACTTGAATCCGGAGCCTTCATTCTCTGTCATGTCTTCTCTCCTGTGGCTCACTCCTGCACACGGGCGCAGGTAAGCGGACGAGCGGTATAGCAGCCGATCCGGGCATTGCAACATGGGGCTGCAGCGCGGAATCACCACCCTGTTTGGCTTGCCGCAATCTTGGTCGGTCGGGCTGCCTCCGCGATAAATGCGCCAAAGGCGCATCGAAGAGAAAAGCATCCACAGGTTGCATTTTTGGTAAAGTACGCTAGATTAAGGCCGTAGCTTGCTGGGGGCCTCTATGAAACTTAGCGAAGCCGTTGATCTGACCGCAGCGTTATCACTGGCTGCGCTCACCTCTAATCTCGAATTGGTACGTGACGTTCAGGCGCGGCTCATGCAATTCGGGCTGCTTGATCCGCCTGTTGACGGAAAATTCGGCTCGGTCACGCACTGGGCATTGCAGGAGTTTTGCAAGTCATCGAACATCGCGTTTGATGGGGAGCTCACGCGGGAGATCGCAAGAGCGCTGATGGACTCCGATGAAGAGGAGCTGTTTCCGCTCAGACCTGGCGACAACCTTGCGGGCAAAGTCGCGAGTGCGCTGATGCGCCGTGGATACTGGATCGCGCGTCATCGCAGTTGCTACAATATCGTCTATGTGGAAGGGATGGATGTCGATGGCACGATCAACGACAACAAGCCCAACAAGTTCAACGATGTCCGTATTCTCCTGCAATTGAGCGCAACGGGTGTCCCCAAGATTACAAAAAGCTGGGAAGCGACGACGGAGCCGGGCAAGTACTGGACGGACAATCCCATGAATCCAGCGGGCGCTGCCCGTATCGCATTCGGTCAGTACAAGTCATGGGCGGTGGGAACACATCACGCCGCAACGCCGGGAGCGCATGAGGCGCTCATTCAGGTCGAGAACATCTCGATCTATCGCGATCTCAACAAGGACTACAAGCGCGATGGCGACACGCGATACACCGGCATGTTCGCGATCAATCAGCATTGGGGTTACGACATGCCCAGGGACGACTTGCGTCGATCAAGTGCCGGTTGCCTTGTTGGACGTACGAAGGCTGGGCACCGCGAATTCATGGGGCTCGTCAAGTCAGACCCGCGCTATGTCACTAATAACGGCTACCGTTTTATGGCCGCCGTCATGCCGGCTACAGCACTGAGCGAAACGAGTTTCGACCCCGCAAGTCCGCATTGACGTGCCGAACAACGACTTGCCCCACGACGCTGTTGAGGAGGGATCAATGCCTGGCAGTTCACCGGCACCGGAGTGGATCGAGACTGCGCTGAAAGTTACCGGACATTTCGAAGATTCGTCCGATCCGATGGGGGCAGTCTCCGGTGACTTCGACGAGATGGGCATATCTCTCGGTGTCCTTCAGTGGAATATCGGGAGTGGCTCCTTACAGCCGCTGGTCAGGAAGATCGGGCGGGCGAGGGTCATCGCCACAATGCCTGTGTATGGGGGAGAGCTTTGGGGCGCCTGCAACTCTGCGGTTCCTCAGGGGCTCGCGATCGTGCGCGGCTGGCAGGTGGGCGACAAGCTGCGCCCCCCGGTGAAGGCTGAATTGAAGGCATTCACCCATGGAGCATCATTCGTCGAGCAACAGGTCGCCGCCGCAAATCATGTCGCGCAGCGTGCGATGGATATGGCGGAAGCCTGGGCGCTCGAAGACGGGGAAGTGGTCGATAAATGGTTGTTCTGCTGGTTCTTCGACCTGATTACACAGAACGGTGGCCTGAAGAGTGTGACCCACGCCAGTGTCGTGTCGTTTATCGGTGCGACGGGTACCACAGCAGTGGACGACGTGATTTGCGATTGGCTGGCCAGCCGGACGAGCCGCGACGCCGGCTTCAGGGACAGTCATCGCAACGCAGATCTTTGGCGTGACAAGGTGCCAGACGAGCGCCTCAAATTATTCGTTGCCAGCTATATGCGTGCCCTGGAATCGCGCACCGAATATCGCGGCGATACGCTCAATCGTAAAGCAACGATCGCTCTCGGAGAGGGATGGGTTCACGTCGAGCGCCACAATCTGAAGCAGATTATCGGCCACTGAATATGCTCAAGGGCACGAGCGATTTCGCGTGAGTATCGGTTAGCCGGCCGCAGCTCGTGTCATAACCTTCAACACTCCGGATAATTCATGGCAGTTATGCTCGAATGCCGGATGCATCCGGCGCGAGCTTGTTGTGCTCGTCCGCAGTGTTGTAGATTATCTTCGCTGCCTTCAGATTTCTTGTCACGGATGGTCGTGCACGGGGCAAAACAGGTGCTTCCGTGTATGCGCTAACTGTCTTTATCGCGTGACCCGTCCTTACGCCCCCACCGCACTCATGATCGGCAATTTCGTCACCGGGGTTGGCCTATTGGCGCCGACGGCGATGCTCGGCGAGTTGTCGGCGGGCCTGGGTGTCTCCATCCGTGAAGCGGGGCTTTTGATCACCTTCGGCGCGGTCATGTTGTGTATCTGCTCGCCCCTGATGTCGTGGCTGACCAGCCGGATGGAGCGGCGACATCTGCTGCTGGGCGTGATCGCGGTGGTGGCAGTGGCCAATCTCGCATCGGCATTCGCGCCGAACTACGCGGTACTGCTGATGATCCGCCTGGTGATGTGCATTGCGGCGGCCCCCTACACACCGCAAGCCGCCGGCACTGTCGGAATGCTGGTGTCTCCGGACAAGCGTGGCAGCAGCGTCGCCTATGTCTTTCTTGGCTGGACGCTGGCGGCTGCAGTCGGTCTGCCGCTGGTGGCCTTCATTGCCAGCCGCTACGGCTGGCGTGAGGTTTATGCATGCGTCGGTGTGATGAGCTGCCTGAGCTTCGTGTTGCTGGCGTGGCGACTGCCACGCGGGCTGTTCGGCGTGCCGGTCGATCTCAGCACCTGGTCTTCGTTGGCGCGCAACCGTCTGGTCGTGCTGCTGCTGATTATCACCACGCTGCAGATTTCCGGGCAATTCGCGATCTTCACATTCATGGCTCCGCTGCTCGAGCGGCTCGCCGGAGCAGGCCACGATGCGGCCGCGTTCGTCTTCGCGATCTATGGCGTCTGCGGCTTCCTCGGCATCATGACCGCGACGCGGATCGTCGATGGCTGGGGCGCGCTCAATACGTCGATCCTGTCCACGTCGCTGGTGCTTGCTGGCATGACGGTGTGGGGTTTCGGCGCGGGCCTGCTGCCGGTGATGGCGCTCGGCGTTGCGATCTGGGGGCTCGGCTTCGGTGCCATCACCTCGATGCAGCAGGTGCGGCTGATTGGAGCTGCGCCGTCGGCCGGAGCGGCGTCGGTCTCGCTTAATACGTCGATGCTCTATGTCGGCCAGGCGATCGGATCGGGCATCGGAGGCGCGCTGTTCGCCGGCGGATACTTCCACGCTTCGGGGTTTGTCGCGATGGGTTTCCTGACGATGGCACTGGTGGCCATCGTGTTCAGTCGTAGAATGTCCGGACGCGTCGCTTAGTCGCAGATGCGGGTCAGTTGCGCCTTGAACGGCACGCCGGGCAATTGCAGTGCGCTGCCTTCGAAATCGAGCAGGTCGCCATTGACGCGGCCGGTCAATGCCAGCGTGACGCCTTCAAAGCCGAACACCGACTTGAGGCTCTGATCCGGGTTGTATCGTTTTGATGACACCTTGACGGAGATGGTCTCGCCTCTGTTTTGATAGTTGCCCATGAAGGCGAAAGCGGAATTTCCACCGCGCAGCTTTCCGCCGGTTGCATAGACAACGCCGGTCCCTGTGCCATGAATAGTGTGAAAATGTACTTCGTATAGGCCGTCTTCCACCTGCGTGCCCCGGGCAATGATGTTGAGTGAAGATGAATTGGCGAGATGAAGTGGCCGCACCCTATGGTATCGAATGTTGTTCAACAATCCCGCCGGGAGGCATTTCGTAAAAATAGCTCTGACAATCTGAGGTTCGGTGTGCTGCGACATGTCCGCCAACTGTTTTCTGCATGCGTTGCTGCATTAACTATCAGCACGCTGATGAGCGGCTGTGCATCGCTGCCGCACGTGTGCCTGCCGCCGTCGCGCATGATGGCTTCTGCGGAGATGATTTTCGGGCGCAACATTGGCGATCGACCTGGTGTCAGCGAATCTGCATTTGCAAATTTCGTCGCGAGGGAAATCACGCCCCGCTTTCCCGATGGTCTTACTGTCATCAATGGAGACGGGCAGTGGCGCGATGGCGCGCGGAACGTTGATGTCCGGGAGCGGGCAAAGGTCGTTCTGATCACTTTCGCCGACGACGCACGGAAACGCGCCGATCTCGTTGCCATCGCGGAAAGCTATAAGCGGCAGTTCGGTCAGCAGTCGGTGCTCACAAAGGTCAGCAATGTCTGCGCCAGCTTCTAGTTTGCGCCGTCATTGACGCCGCGCCAGCGTGCGTAGCGCCAAGGTGCGTACCAACGCGCATCGGGCGACAGCTTGGCCGGCACGTTGTCGATACCCGAAGTGCCCCATGGCTGGCAGCGGAGCAGCCGCGCCAGTGTCATCCAGCTACCGGCCCACAATCCGTAGCGCTCTATCGCTTCGTCGCCATAGACCGAGCAAGTCGGCAGGTGACGGCAATTGTATCCGACCAGTGGCGACACCGTGTGACGGTATATCCAGATCATGCCGCGACCGGCATTGCGTGGCAGCCGCTGAATAGTACCGGCGCAGTTCGGGCACATGGATGAATGTTTCATGGTCGGATTGCTATCAGATCAGCCGGGTTTTGCTCGGTTCCTTTGCATGGAACCCGCCTACTTATGCATCATGGACACACCTGCCAATTTATCGCATGCAGTGCAGCAAAAGTAACTGGACGCCGCGGCGAAGCCCGTTAGGTTTTCAGTTGACGCCCGTGTGACAGAATCATGAGCGTTGTTTGGTGCCGTTGCCATTGCTCATGAGAGTGCGGGAAGGAACGGACTTGGGACGTATGATGTCGCTTCGATCAGGCAGTTCGGCGCTGTTTCGCGTCGCGGCCCTTTGCATCGTTCTCGTCAGCTTCTCGTCCGGGCTGCTGGCTTCTGTCACGTCCTCTGCCCAAGCTGCAGCCGTTCTCGAAGAGCGCAAACTCCCGATGCGCTTCACCTGGATCGCCTGCGAGCCGAATTGCCGCGGATGGATCGGGGCGGTTGGCATCGTGACAAGCGACACCGTCAAGGACTTCGACGAATTCGCCAAGACCCGCGACCTGACTGGCGCCACTGTCGTGCTGGATTCCAGCGGCGGCTCGGTCAATGACGCCATCACCATGGGCCGGCGCTGGCGCAAGCTCGGTTTGCGCACCACCGTCGGAATCACGATCGACCTGCAATCGTCCTCCGGCGTGATGAAGTCCGCAGTGCTGCCGCAGGCCTATTGCGAATCCATGTGCGTGTTCCTGCTGCTGGCGGGTAACACCCGCTATGTGCCTGAGGAATCCCATGTGCGCGTCCATCAGATCTGGATGGGCGACCGCGCCGACGATCCGAAGGCTGCGAGCTATACGGCGAACGATCTGATGATCGTCGAGCGGGATATCGGCCGTCTCGCCAAATACACCTTCGACATGGGAGGTACGGGCGACCTCTTGTCATTGTCGCTCAGCGTGCCGCCGTGGGATGATCTGCATCGGCTTACTGAAACCGAATTGAAGCTGACCAATCTGGTCACCACCCATAGTGTGGCTGATGTGTTGCCGGAGTCGCGCGAGCAGGAGACGCCGGTGGCGTCGCTGGTGCCGAAGTCGGTACAGGATCGTTTCGTGAGCGGGCCGGAAAACGAAAGCACCCCGGTCGCGTCTTCGACGAAGTCGACCAAGACGGCCGAGGCCTCGGCGCCGACTGGCGGTGTCGTATCGGCACCATCAGGGAAATAGCCGTACTGGCGTTACGCCGGCGTCGGCTGGCTGGCTCCGGCGTTTGACTTGGCCTCAATCTGCCCGATGGCGTCCACGACCGCATCGAATGTGAGGAGCGTCGAGGCGTGGCGCGCCTTGTAGTCGCGTACGGGTTCGAGCAGGGCGATATCTGCCCATTTTTCGTCCGATGGTGGTGCGCCATTTTCCTTCAGCATCTTGCGCACGGTCTCGCGCAACGCCCGCAGTTCATCGGCTGTCGAGCCGACCACATGGCTCGCCATGATCGACGACGAGGCCTGGCCAAGGGCGCAGGCCTTCACGTCGTGGGCGAAGTCGGTGACCACGTCGCCATCCATGGCGAGGTCGATCTTCACCGTCGATCCGCACAGCTTGGAATGGGCGGTGGCTGACGCATCGGGGGCAGGGAGGCGGCCCAGCCGGGGAATGTTACCGGCGAGCTCGATGATGCGCTTGTTATAGATGTCGTTCAGCATCTGATTCGGACCTTAACTGTGCCCTCAAGCGCCCGGATCATGCCCTTGGCGCTCGTTGACCTGGGCCCTATATAGGGTGAGTGCCCGGGCAAGAGAATGCCGGGCATTCCCCAGATCGCCGGAATTTGAGAATTCAGTTCGGCGGCCTTGGTGTTATTGTCGCTCGACGAACTTATTGACGGACTCAGGCGTCCGGCGGCCCGGCCGCCCCGTCTGCCCGGTGACACTCCGGCCTCCCATGGGGCCGGTCGAACGGAGTAAAGATGGACGCAGTGATCAAGCCGCTTCGCGGCAAATCCCCGGATGGCAAATCTTCCGAAATCAGATCTGCCGACAGCAAAGTACAGGAATTCCGGCCGGCGGAACTCGATCCCGCCGAGTTTCTGGCCGCCGCCGTACATCCCGACCAGCCGCGCCCCTCGCGCGCCGAGGCTGAGCAGGCCGTGCAGACCTTGCTGGCCTATATCGGTGAGGATCCGCAGCGCGAAGGCCTCATGGACACTCCGCGGCGCGTAGTCGAGGCCTATGACGAGCTGTTCCAGGGCTATCTTCAGTGCCCGGCCGAGGTCCTGAACCGGACCTTCGGCGAGACCGCCGGTTATGATGATTTCGTGCTGATCCGCGACATGGCCTTCGTCTCCCATTGCGAGCATCACATGATGCCGTTCTACGGCAAGGCGCATATTGCCTATACGCCGGTGGAGCGCGTCGTCGGTCTCTCCAAGCTGGCGCGTCTCGTGGATATCTTCGGCCATCGGCTGCAGACCCAGGAGCATCTGACCGCGCAGCTTGCTGCCGCGGTCGATGAAGTGCTGAAGCCGCGTGGCGTTGCGGTGATGGTTGAGGCCGAGCACACCTGCATGTCGGCCCGGGGCATCCGCAAGGAAGGCTCGCGCACTTTCACGACCCGTTTCACTGGCAATTTCCGCGACAATCCGGCCGAGCAGGCGCGGTTCATGTCGATGATCCAGTCCATGTCCCGTTAACATCATGTCGCGCTGATCGCGCGACGATCGCTATTTGCTGCTAGAGTGTCGGGCGCATCATGCGCCCGATTTTCGTTTGACGACCACAGCGAGAGATTTTCCGTGTCCAACACATCGCACGCGCACAGCCATGACCTCGAAGAAGGCCTCGCGCTCACGCCGAAGTTCGATGCTGCCGGTCTCGTCACCGTCGTGACCACCGACGTGGCGAATGGCGACGTGCTGATGGTGGCGCATATGAATGAAGAGGCGCTGCGCAACACCATCGAAACCGGCGATGCCTGGTATTACAGCCGTTCGCGCAAGGCGTTATGGCGCAAGGGCGAGAGCTCGGGCAAGACCCAGCGCGTGGTCGAGATGCGGATGGATTGCGACCAGGATGCAATCTGGATCAAGGTCGAGCAGATCGGCGGAGCTGCCTGCCACACTGGCCGTCGCTCGTGCTTCTACCGCGCGATCACCAAGGGCGAGGGCGGGGCGGCGAAGGTTTCGTTCATCGATGCGGACAAAGTGTTCGATCCGGCGACGGTCTACGGTAGCTGAACTGCCTCTGATCTCAGGTCATGCCAGCCGGCTTGCAAAATCCTGCCGGGATTTGGCAGCACCGATGCCGGTCGGATCGGCGATCATGTCCATGTAATCGACGGCCGCCGACCTGAGCTTGCCGTCCTTCATGGTCATGACGCCGGACAGGGTCTGGATGTTCATCGAGCGGATATTGTAGTTCTTCCAGGCCTCCGCCTGTTTCGTTTCGCTGTTGGTCGATTTTTTCTGCTCGTTGTAGAGATCGAGCGAAGCTTGCGCCGCCTTCAGGGCATTTAGACCCGAGACTTCCTTCATCTCCTTGGCGAGCGCAGGATCGTCGCTGAACATTTTCTCGATCTTGGCCCGCCAGGGGCCTTCGGCAGTCACGTTGCCGAATTTATCGACCTTCATGTGGGTCGCATATTCCGGCGGGATGTTCATCTTTTCGAATGCTTTCGACAGGCGGTCGGCAAGGGCGTCGGTCCGCTTTGTCAGCATTTCGTCGAACGTATCGGTCAGGGTCTCGGTCGCTGCCTGATCGGCTTTGGCCTTTTCGATGATCGCCTTGGCGCGGTCTGACAGCGATACGAAGGCAGCTGGGGCAATCGGCGCGGATGCAGCCTTGTCGGAAGAGGTGGATGGCTCGGTAGCTGCAACGGCGGCGGGCGGCGCCTTGTCCCGCGGTTGTGTCGACGCTGAATTCGCGTTTGCGCCGTTTGCGACCGCAACCATCGTGATCTCCATGCCCGCTACTGACGGCAGCGAATCTCCGTCAGACACCTACGGAAACACCCTCGCGTTAAGCCTCTGTAAAATGCTCAACCGAAGATGGAGGCCTGCGAGGGGCGCTTAGTGTCTTAGCATTTCGTTAACCATGAATGTCCCACTGTGTCCGTGGCTTCCGCACGGCTGGCAGGGCACGATTCCCGGTGGTCGTTTCGTGGGAGCGGGGCACCACACTATGGCGGTCGACGCGACCAACCTCGCATCAGCACTCTCGTCAACGCGCAGTCAGGTGACCGGCGCGATCAAGAATGCTGCCGGCACCACGGGCACAAGCTTCGAATATCTGCTCGCCACCGCCAAGATGGAATCCAACCTTAACCCCTCAGCCACGGCATCGACGTCGTCAGCAAAGGGACTCTTTCAGTTCATCGAGCAGACCTGGCTCGGCACCGTGAAGGAGGCCGGGACGCAGCTGGGCTACGGCAAATATGCCGACGCCATCACCAAGTCGCCGTCGGGCTCCTATTCGGTGAGCGATCCCGCTGCAAAGGCCGAGATTCTGAAGTTGCGCGACGATCCTGTCGCGAGTTCAGCGATGGCCGGCGTATTGACGCAGTCCAACAGCTTCAAGCTCACAGGCGAGATCGGTCGCAGGCCAAGTGACTCCGAACTCTATATGGCGCATTTCATGGGCGTCAGCGGCGCCTCGAAGCTGATCAACAACGCGACCAACAATCCGAGCGCCTCGGGCGCCGCACTGTTTCCGAATGCGGCCGCGGCGAACCGGTCGATCTTCTACGATCAGAGCGGCAGCGCGCGCAGCGTGTCGCAGGTCTATTCGGTGCTGTCGTCGCGCTACGACAGTGCTGCGAATTCCACGGCAACGCGGACGGCGATGGCGTCCGCAGGCGTGATGACGGCGCAGGCGGTCTCGCCAATGACGCCTGCCAGCAATGCGACATTCCTGTCGCGCTTTCCGGATCTGAGCACGGTGCAGGTCGCAAGCTTTGCATCCGACCAGTCATCGCCGGTCGTGCAGGAACAGCCGATTTTCCGGTCGCTGTTCCAGGGTGGCGATCGTGCGCAACCTGTATCGCCGGCAGTGCAGGAATTGTGGGGCAACCGCACGTCGCTGACGTCCACGTCGCTGCCGAAGGCACCGGAGGTTGGCGTGCCCAAGCCGCTCGATCTGTTCAGCGATCGCGCCGGGACTTTTAGTAGTTAGCTCCGTCCCTTGATGGTGAGGAGGCGCCCAGCGCCGTCTCGAACCATGAGTTGTCAGGCATTGCCGCTCTCGGCCATCCTTCGAGACGCGCGCAAGGGCGCGTCCCTCGGATGAAGCAGCGTGGGATGTTCAGCGGAGCTAGCATTTTCCCCCGCATGTCCGATCCCTTAACAAAACCTCAACAAACCCATAAGCTTATGGTGAACCGTTTGTTAAGTGGCATGGTTTATTTTCTCTGACAGTGGCATCGCGTTACGGTGTTGATCGGGTTGCGTAGGCTGGCAGAACCATGATTGTTCGGCAGTTCATTAGTTGGGTACGGACCGCTCCAGCGGGTGAGCGGGCAGAGGCGACGCGCTCCTTGGCGCGAGCCTGGATCTTTTCAGACCTGTCCGACGACGATCGTGCAGCCGCCGAAGGCGCGCTGCTGATGCTGCTCGACGATGCATCGCCGCTGGTGCGTCAGGCCATGGCGCAGGTTTTCGCCCGCGCGCCGTCGGCGCCCGCGGCCATCGTGCAGGCGCTGTCGGTGGATCAGCCTTGCGTGTCGCTTCCAGTGCTCGAACATTCGCCGCTGCTGATCGATGCCGATCTGGTCGATATTGTCGCCACCGGCAACAGCGAGTTGCAATGCGCCGTCGCCCGCCGCATCAATCTGCCGATCTCGATCTGCGCCGCCATTGCCGAAGTCGGCTCTGCCGCTGCGGCGCTTGAACTCATCGAAAATCCGTATGCCGAACTGGCGCCGTTCTCCTGGGACCGTATTGTCGAGCGTCACGGTCATCTCGCTGCCATCCGCGAAGCGATGTTGGCCCTCGATAACCTGCCAGCCACGACGCGCCTCGCGCTGGTGGCCAAGCTCTCCGAAACGCTGACCCGCTTCGTCGTTGCACGGAACTGGCTGTCGCCGGCTCGTGCCGAGCGCATAGCGGATGAGGCGATGGCGCGCTCCACGGTCAACATTGCGTCGCGTTCGCGCGGCGACGAGATGCGGGATCTCGTGCATCACCTGCGCGAAGCCGGGCAATTGACCGTCGGGCTCATCCTCCGTGCCCTGTTGTCGGGCAATCTCGAACTGTTCGACCAGGCACTGGTGGAATTGTCGGGCTTGCCGCAGGGCCGCGTAGCCGCACTGGTCTATGACGGCGTCGGTGCCGGGCTGAACGCATTACTTGCACGCGCAGGCCTGCCGGAGTCGACATTCCCTGCCTTCCGCGCCGCTTTGGCCGCGCGCAACGAAATCGGTTTCATCGGCTCTGTCGGCGGCGCCGTGCGGCTGCGCCGCCGCATGGTCGAGCGCGTGCTGACGGTGTGCGAGACCGATGAAGCGGCATCGGAGCCGCTGCTAATCCTGCTGCGGCGCTTCGCAACGGAGTCGGCCCGCGAG
The DNA here is from genome assembly GCF_041424195.1 of Tardiphaga sp. NCBI lineage: Bacteria > Pseudomonadati > Pseudomonadota > Alphaproteobacteria > Hyphomicrobiales > Nitrobacteraceae > Tardiphaga > Tardiphaga sp. The sequence continues at coordinate 30,799 of NZ_JBGMOE010000197.1, forward strand.
GAAGCGCGGGTCTTTTGCGACGAACTGGCAGAGCAGGCGAGCCAGCGCTACGAGTATCAGCCGATCGCGGCGTAACGGAACACGTCATTCCGGGGTCGCGTGCGGCTCGCGCCGCCCGCGCCCGGAATGACGAGTTTGACGTCACTCTTTCGGCACGATGCTCGGCGCCGATATCATCTCGAGATGGTCCGGCCGATCGTGATTGACCAGCGTCAGATAGTCATCCGCGACGGCGCGCAGGCGGGCGCTGAGTTCATTGGCTACGCCGGCCTTCTCGATGGTGTTGTGCTCGCGCACGATGGCCTGGATCGCATCGATATGATGCTGGATCAGATCCGCCGGCACCGCATCGAGATCGGGTGCGTGTTCGAGAATCCGGCACAGGCTTTCAGCGGCCACGCCGGCGGCTGGAAAGCCGAAGGTCGAGGCATCGCCCTTGATGTCGTGCGCCGCACGAAACAGCTCGCCGCGGGTTTGCGGATCGAAGCCCTTTTTCAGGATCGCGGCATGGGCTGCGGCAAGGCGGTCGCACTCGCTGCGCATCCAGGTCTTGAACTCGCCGGAGAGATTGGCCAGCGCCTGTTCGGCGCGCGCGACGGGATCGTCGAGGTCGCGGTCGATCACGCGGCGGATCGCGTGCTTCAGCGTATTCGGTGGCGTGATGACGTGATGATCGGCGAAAGTCTGCACCTTCGGCGCTGGCGCCTTGGTCTTGGCCATGGTCGTTTCTCCGAACATTGCGCTAGCCTGTCACACGGGCTTTATCCAGCAGCGACGGCTGCTGCAGAACCTCGGCCTCGCCGCCGTTGCGGCGTTCCGGTCCGATATAGGCAACGGTGGTGTTGCGGCGGCGATCCGGCCCGAAATAGTTCTTCGTCTTGATGAAGGGGCGGGGATGGGCGACCACACTCATGATGCGCAGATAAAGTCCCTTGGCCGAAATCGGCTTGGCCAGAAATTCGGTGACGCCGGCATCGCGCGCCATGGTGATGCGGCGCTTCTCGGAATGTCCGGTCAGCATGATGATCGGCGCGTAGGGGTTGCCCTTGGAATCCGGCTGCCGGATCATCTGTGCCAGTTCGAGCCCGTCGAAAATCGGCATCGCCCAGTCGGCGATCACGATGTCGGGTACGTAGTGGCTGTACATCTCCAGCGCAGTAGCGCCGTCCTCGGCTTCATAGACTTCGCGGGCGCCGAACGAATGCAGCAGCGTGCGCAGGATGCGCCGCATGTGCGGATTGTCGTCGCAGACCAGAAAACGCAGCTTGTTGAAGTCGATACGGAACATGATGCGGCTCGAACCGGGAAGGGACCGTTACCCGATGTTAACCATACCGCGCCGCGTCTTAACGAATGGTTGAGGCAGGCGGCCGCCTCAATATCCGAACTGCTCGCTGAGGATGCGTTCTTCCAGGCTGTGGCCGGGATCGAACATCATGCGCATGGAGATCGTCTTGTCGGAGATGATCTCGACACGGCGCACGTCGCGAGCCTCGTCATGGTCGGCGACGGCGGCGACCGGACGTTTGTCACCTTCCAGCACTTCGATGACCACGAAGGCGGTGTTCGGCAGCAGCGCGCCGCGCCAACGGCGGGGGCGGAACGCGCTGATCGGCGTCAGCGCCAGCAAAGCGGCGTTGATCGGCAGGATCGGTCCCTGCGCCGAGAGATTATAGGCGGTCGAGCCGGCGGGCGTCGCAACCAGAATGCCGTCGGCAACCAGTTCGGCCATCCGCTCGCGCTCGTCGATCAGGATGCGCAGCCGCGCGGCCTGATGGGTCTGGCGGAACAGCGAGACCTCGTTGATGGCGTGATGGATATGCACGGCGCCATGGACGTCGGTGGCGCGCATCAGCAGGGGATGAATGACAGTGTCGCGTGCCGCAGCGAGACGGGCATGCAGGTCATGCGTCGAGAACTCGTTCATCAGGAAGCCGACGGTGCCGCGATGCATGCCGTAGATCGGTTTGCCCGACCGCATGTGGTCATGCAGTGTCTTCAGCATCAATCCATCGCCGCCGAGAGCTACGATGATATCGGCGGTGGCCGGCTCGGCATTACCATAGAGCTCCGTCAACTGGTCGAGCGCTGCCTGCGCTTCAACGCTGGTGCTGGCCACGAAGGCGATCCGGTCATAGCGCTTGGACGGGTTCATCGGGTAATCGCGGGCCTTCAGCTCGATGCATGTCGGGCGAGGTCTGTATCGGCCTTCCCTGTGGTTGTCGAGGCAACACTAAGGGCAGTTTTCGCCGATATGTCGAGGGCAGGGAAGCTGGATGGTTACCGCGCCATGCAAAAGCCGGCACAATCCGAAGGATTGCGCCGGCTGACCGATCCGCGAATGGGATCAGTAGGTGAGACCTGTACCCGGTGCCTTTTCGAGCGCGGCAGCGAGCGATTTATATTCGGCGGAGTCCTTGCCGCTCAGCATCGCGATCTTGTTGAGATGATATTGCGCCTGATCGCGATTGCCCTGTTCGACCTGCCACAAGCCGTAATACTGCCAGGTGCGGACATGGGCGGGGTCGGCCTTCAGCGCACGCTCGTACCAGACCTGCGAGACCTTGTAGTCGCCGAGCTTGCGATAGGAGTAGCCGATCAGATTGGCGACATCGGCGCGGTCGTTCTGCCCGAGCGCCTTGAGCTGCGTGATGGCCGCCGTGTAGTCCTGCTTGTCATAGACCGTGGTATAGGCCGCGCGATAGTTGGCGAGAAACGCAGCATCGTCGGTGGTCGAATTCTTGGTGTTGGTTTTCTTCTTGTCTTTGGTGCCCTTGGTGTCGGACGCCGGCGGTGCGGAAGGCGTATCGCTGCCCGCAGCATAGGCCGAGCCAAAGAATACCGGGGAGAGGGAAGGCGTGGCGGCAACGGCCACAGAAAACATTGCCAGCGTCGTCAGCCTGATCGCGAGATGGGTCATGCAGCGCTCCTGTTTGCAACGGCAATAATCTGACACGGAAGTTACAGGTTGTGAACACCGGGCGTTGGTGTTCATTCCCGCTCTTTCCGATATGAGACAGCAAACTTGGGGCAGCAGGCCTGACCCAGCCGATCATGACGAGGATGTCACCGAGATGAACGAAGCCTGTCGGGTGTCCTCAGGATGGGTTCAGCGCGGTCCCGCTAAACCTGTCGGCATGATCGACAAGCCCGGCCAACCGACCGGTCAACTTCGTGATCGACACCGACAGGAGACGACCATGTTGAAGATGTTTTCCGCTGCTGTGATTGCCGCTTCCATCCTCGCGGCGCCGGCAATGGCGGCCGGCCCCGACCGCACCGCCACGACGCACAAGGCCGTGACCACCGAGCGCCATGTGCAGCCCGGCGCGCTGAACGCCAATGCCAAGATGATGCATCGTCATCACGACTATCGGCATCACCACCGCCATGTGCGCCCGCATGTCCGCTTCCACAATAAGATGGGCATGAGTCACGCGCACAAGCACACCGCCATCCAGACCACAGTCGTGCACAAGCGCGGCTGAGGGGGGCTCCGCGGTCGCGGCCTCATATTGCCCAGCTTCGATCGCGGAGTTTCAACGGCCGGCCTGCTGCTCCTGTCCCCAGGTGCAGCGGGCCGGCGCGTCTGCGCTGGTCCGTCACCGAGATGCGAATTCCAATTCGGGAGCGAACCGTCTAGGACAGGAATGACGGGGACACACCTGCGCAAGTGAGACGGCACGACGGATGAGACGGCATTTGGGGACATCGGCAAAACGGGCAGCAGTGGTGCTGTTGCCGCTATGGCTTGCGGCATGTGGAGGCGGCGGTGCCGGCGGTATCAGTTTCACCGACGATCAGGGCGTTGCCGCCCAGCCATTCCCGGCCAATTATCGCACCGATCTGCTGGCGTTCTTCAAGACCTATCTGAACAATCCGGTCGGCGTTCGCGATGCCATGATGGCAGAGCCGGTGCAGCGCACGGTCGGCGGCCGGCTGCGCTATGTCAGTTGTGTGCGCTATACGGCGAAGGATTTCGACGGCAGATACACTGCGCCGCAGGAGAAGGCCGTGTCCTATGTCGACAAGCGCCTCGACCGTATCGTCGAGAACGTCACTGAGGCCTGTGCCGGCGCCACCTACGCGCCGTTCCCCGAAATGGAAAAGATGACGCGCTAGCGCGTTGGTCTCCGAATATTTTACCTCCATGCGCGACGGTACTCTGTTGCGCATTCAACCGGTGCAGGGATGAAGATGAGATCCATTGGCCGCTTGCTGCTCTGCCTCGCGATTTGCCTCGGTATCGGCGTGGTGGGATCGCTCTCGACCAAGCCGGAAATTGCCGGCTGGTATGCCGGGCTCGCGAAACCGTTCTGGACGCCGCCCCCATTGGTGTTCCCGATCGCCTGGACCGCGCTTTATATTCTGATGGCTATCGCGTTTTGGCGTCTGTGGGATCGCACCGCGCCGTCGATGGGGCGGAGCAGGGCGATGACGCTGTTCGGGGTTCAACTCGTGCTGAACGCAGCCTGGTCACCGGTGTTCTTCGGCTGGCATGGTATCCGCACCGGCCTCGTCATCATCGCGCTGATGGTCGTCGCAATCGCCGCTACGATTTTTTCAGCCTCGCGAGTCGACCGGATCGCCGGCTGGCTGCTGGTTCCGTATCTCTGTTGGGTGCTTTATGCGAGCACCATCAATGCCGGCGTCGTCGCCCTTAATTGACCGCAGTGCTGCCGCGATAACGCCGCAGCCAGAGCTAGGTATCCGGACACTGAAAAGCACTATCAAGTTCATGTGAGCATTGAACCAAAAGCACTTCTGCTGCGCCTGAAAATGAATAAATCGAAAAGTGTTGCTGCTTTGTCGCAGTCGGCAAACATCGTTGTGGCAGCACCTGCCGTGAAGCAACCAAACTGCCGCCACGTTGTTTTTCGATGGTCATTACGCAACACAGGGGAACAACCATGAAGAAGCTTTTGCTCACCGCGTCGGCCATCGTTGCCGTGGCCGCGATTTCGTCTTCTGCCTTCGCTGCCGACCTTCCGGCGCGGCCCTATACCAAGGCCCCGGCCTATACGGCGCCGGCTGTGGTCTATAACTGGACCGGTTTCTATATCGGCGGCCATCTCGGCGGTGCCTTCGGTGACGGCAACAGCCTCGTCGGCGATAGCGGCCGGTTCATGGGCGGTGTGCAGGGCGGCTTCGACTATCAGTTCGCCACCAACTGGGTGATCGGTGTCGAAGCCCAGTACAGCTGGCTGACGAATAGCAATACCAGCCTCGTTTTCCCGAACGGCACGACCATCACGGGCGGCGGTAACGATCAGCTCGGCTCGGTCACCGGTCGTCTCGGTTACACTTGGGGTCCGGCACTGCTCTATGCCAAGGGCGGTTACGCCTGGAAGGATAACAACAACCTGACCATTGCCGCCCTGGCTCCCGCGGTGGCGGTGATCGATGGCAACAAGAAGGACGGCTACACTGTCGGTGGCGGTCTCGAATACATGTTCTCGCCGAACTGGTCGGGCAAGGTCGAATACCAGTACTACAACTTCGGCAATACCACGATTACCTCGACGGCCATTCCTGGCGGTTCGGCGCGCTTCAACAATGACGAGCACACCATCAAGGCCGGTCTGAACTATCGCTTCGGCTGGGGTGGTCCGGTGGTCGCCAAGTACTGAGCAAGCGCGAAACCGCTTCAATCTTCGACGGAAAGGCCGGCATGACGCCGGCCTTTTTCTTGTGGGGTGTGGTCGTGTTTCTCCCCCTCAAGCGGCGTAGCTGCGCAGTGGGGAGGGAAATCGCGGGCCTCTGCGCGTCGCATCAGATTCAACTGTCAAACAGCCACTGCTTCAGACATGCGTCATCGCCCCTGTTATTTGCGGCGCGGGGGCGCCGTCGTCTGTCGCATTCCCGCCCCCTGGCGAGAGGGCGTGCGGAACGCCGGGTGCCCGATGCACCCCTGGGCCTGATGCCGATGCGGTCGTCCGCAAGTTGGCGCATCAGGACTTTCGGAAAGCACGGGCGATTGCCCGACGTTC
>NZ_JBGMOE010000198.1:0-36726 GCF_041424195.1 Tardiphaga sp.
CATCGGCATCAGGCCCAGGGGTGCATCGGGCACCCGGCGTTCCGCACGCCCTCTCACCAGGGGGCGGGAATGCAAGCGACGACGGCGCCCCCGCGCCGCCAACAACAGGGGCGATGACGCATGTCTGAAGAGCACGTGTTGTCTGAAGCAGTGGCTGTTTGACAGTTGAATCCGATGAGGCCGTAGGATGGGTAGAGCGCAGGCGCGCTTGCGCCGGAGCGAAACCCATCATTCGCGCGCACAGAAGCGATGGGTTTCGCGAAGACGCTCGCCATCCTACGCGATCACAACAATCCGCTTTCTTCGCCTTCGGCCTGCTCGATCAGTTCTTCCGTCACCACGGTCTTGCGGCGGGGGACCAGAAAGATCATCGCTGCGGCGCAGCCGCAGGACAGCACGACGAGTGCAATGTTCAGCGGCACAGGCGTGGCGAAATGGCCGCCGAGCCAGGCGCCGAACTGCGAGCACAGCGAACCCAATCCCATCTGCAGGAAGCCCATCATGCCCGAAGCCGTGCCCGCGGCCTGCGGCCGAATGCTGAGCGCGCCGGCAGCGCCGTTCGACATCACGAAGGCATTGCCGAACATCACAATCATATGGGTGAGAAACAGCCAGGCCGGATTCTGGTTCAGGCCGGTGAGGCCCCAGACCACATTGAGCAGCGCGCCGCCGAATTGCAGCGCAAGGCCGAACCAGATCAGTTGTTCGATGGTCCGGCGCGGCGCGAAGCGCACGCAACAGAGATTGCCGACGAGATAGGCGAGGCCCGAGGTTGCGAACCACGCGCCATATTCAGCCGATGTCCGGCCCATCTGCGTAACCACCACATAGGGACCGCCGCCGGCAAAGGTGAAGATGATCCACGAGGCCACGACATAGCAGAGGAGATAGCCGATGAAGGTCCGGCTGCGCAGCAGGACACGGGAGTCGGCGATGAAGCCGCCGCCGCTCACGTCACTGGCAGCACGCCGTCTCGTTTCGGGCAGGAAAAATGCGATCGCCAGCGTGACGACAACAGACGATGCGGTGACCACATAGAAGATCGCGCGCCAGCCGAAGCCAGTCTCGAGCAGACCGCCGGCCAGCGGGCTCAGCATCTGCGCGATCATCATCACGGCGATGACAAGGCTGATCATCGCGCCGACACGCTCGCGCGGATAGAGGTCGCGAATGATGGCGCGGCTCATCACCATGCCCGTCGCGCCGCCGAGCGCCTGGAAGAAACGTGCGGCGATCAATTGCGGCAGCGTCAGCGCGAAGCTCGAGCCGATACCGGCGATCACCATCAGGCCGAGACCCGCAAGCAGCACCGGACGCCGTCCAAATCTGTCCGAGAGCGGCCCCATGATCAGCTGCGAGAAAGCGAGCCCGACCATGTAGAGCGACACCGTCATCTGCGCGATGGAAATGTCGGCCTCAAAGGTGCGCGCGAGTTCGGGCAGCGCCGGCACCAGCATATAGAGGGAGATCGGCGCGATGCCGGTCATCACCACCAGCAACAGCAGCATCACCCGCGATTTGGAGAGGTCGACGGCGTCGACTTTGGGAACGGGCGGGCTGTAATTCACGTGAGTTGAGTTCTCTTGTTATTGTGGCTGCGTCAGCGGTTCGGTCGCCGCTTCGAGCCAGACCCGCGTCGCTTCATCGTCGAGCAGCGGCATCACCTCGCGGCGAACGCGGGCGTGATAGTCGTTGATCCAGTTCAGCTCGCGCTTGCTGATGCGATGGGCGTTGATCAGCCGGCGGTCGATCGGCGCCAGCGTCAGCGTCTCGAATGCATTCATCGGCTGTTCGGCGCCCTCGATATGGGCTTCGACAACCAGTTCGAGATTCTCGATGCGAATACCGAAGGCGTCGGTCTTGTAGTAGCCCGGCTCGTTGGAGAGGATCATGCCACGCTTGAGCGGCGTGGTGCCGAGCTTGGAAATGCGCGCTGGGCCTTCATGCACCGACAGATAGCTGCCAACGCCGTGTCCGGTGCCGTGGGCGAAATCGAGGCCGGCATGCCAGAGAAACTGCCGCGCCAGCGTATCGAGCTGCGCGCCGGTGGTGCCAACGGGAAATGCGGCGCGCGCGATGGCGATATGGCCGCGCAGCACGCGGGTGAAGCGGTCGCGCATTTCGTCGGTCGGCTCGCCAATCGCAATGGTGCGGGTAACGTCGGTGGTGCCGTCTTCATATTGCGCGCCGGAATCGATCAGCAGCAGATCGCCGAGCGCGATACGGCGATTGGTCTTGCGGGTGACCCGGTAATGCACGATGGCGCCGTTCGGGCCGGTGCCGGCAATGGTTGGAAACGACACATCCTTCAGCGCGCCGGTCTGGCGGCGGAACGTCTCCAGCGCCTCGACAGTGTCGATCTCGGTGAGGTGACCTTTCGGCGCCTCGCGATCGATCCAGGCGAGAAAGCGCGCCAGTGCGACCGCATCGCGGCGATGCGCGGTCTGCGTACCCTTGATCTCGACCGGGTTCTTCACGGCCTTGAGCAAAGCGACGGGATCGTTGCCGCGCACCGGCTTGCCGCCGGAGGAGATGATCAACCGGCTCAGCGCATCGGCAGCGGTCGCATTATCGAGTGCGATGGATGCGCCGGAGGCGGCGAGAGCGGCGAGCGCGGATGTCAGCGCATCCGGCTCCTTCACATCGGCCGAGACTTCCAGATGGTTGCGCGTGCTGTTGGAGAGCTTGCGATGATCGATGAAGATCTGCGGCCGGCCGGTCTTCGGGACCAGCGCATAGGACAGCGGCAGCGGCGTATGCGAGACGTCGGCGCCGCGGATGTTGAAGGTCCAGGCCACCGCGTGGGAATCCGACAGCACAATGGCATCGACGCCGAGGCGGTCGATCTCGGTGCGGATCTGGGCGAGCTTGTCGGCCTCGGAGACGCCCGCATAGGCGAGGGGATGGATCGACACCGCGCCGAGGGGCGGCGCCGGGCGCTCGGTCCAGACCTGGTCGAGCGGATTGCTGTCGACGGCGACCAGCTCGGCGCCGGCCTTGGCGCAGGCCGCCGCCAGCCGCTCGACTGCCGCGGAAGTGTGCAGCCACGGATCAAATCCGAGGCGATCTTCGGGCTTGAGGTGATCCGTGAGCCAGGTCTCCGGCGGCGGCTCCACCAGCGACTGGATGCTCCACGCAGTCACATCGACCTGTTTGGCCGCCTGAAGCGTATAGCGGCCGTCTACGAACACGGCGGCTTCCTGCAGCAGCACGATGGCCATGCCGGCCGATCCGGTGAAGCCGGTGAGCCAGGCCAGCCGCTCGTCGGACGGCGGCACATATTCATTCTGCTGCTGATCTGCGCGGGGAATCACGAAGCCGGTCAGTTTCCGGCGCAGCAATTCCTCGCGAAATGCGGCCAGCCGCGCAGTCAGCGCCACGCCGCTTTCGGGCTCTTCGAACGTCTGGAAATGGGCTTCGAACATCGCGGGATCATCCTATGGGTGCACCGTCAGGCCTGCAATCGAGGGGCAGGGTTGCGCAAATTTGGCACAAGTTATGCTTGAAATTTGATGGTTGTGTTCAACCGGATGGAACAACGTGCTCCGGCCTGTGTTGTCGGCGCGATGCCTGGCCATTCAGAGTGTCTCAACTCAACGAAGAGGGGATACACAATGCCTGCTTTTACGTTCGAGAAGATTTCGCCACCGGCCACGCTTGGCCATTCCCCACCCGCCCAGTCAACTCAAGTCCCGCCCAATCAGCCAAATCAACGCAGCGGCATCGTCCAGATTCTGGGGCGTTTCGTCGAAGCCCGCGTAACGCGCGCCGAGCGGCTGGAAAATGCGACACTCCGTCGTCGCGACGTGCCGCCCCCGAAGTAGAACCGGCAGGTCACGACCTGCGGGCTCTCAACAGATATTCGTCGTTATTCCGGTGCTCGGAAAATGGCGTGCACAGACTGGCGTATCAGCCTGCGCGCTGCATCAACAGGCTGCTCCAGCCTTCGATGATCTGATGCTTGCGCAGCACCAGCCCGCGGGCGCGATAGGCGGCGATCACGCTCATCGCCTGATGCGGCAACAGGCCTGACAGGATCACCATGCCGTTGCGCGTGAGGTGTCGTGCCATGTCGGTCGACATCGCGCGAAGTGGATTGGCGAGGATGTTCGCCAGGATCAGATCGAACGGCGCGCGATCGCCGAAAGCCGGCGAGGAAAAGCCGGTGGCGCAGACGGTATCCACTAGATTGCCGACGCCGTTGAGCCGCATGTTCTCGCGCGCCACCTTCACAGACATCGGGTCGATATCGGTCGCTAGCACGCGGCGCTTGGTCGCCTTGGCGGCAGCAATCGCCAGCACACCGGTGCCGGTGCCCAAATCGAGCATCCGTTTCGGCGCCTTCGCGCGCAGCACATAATCAAGATAGACGAGGCATCCACGCGTGGTGCCGTGATGGCCGGTACCGAAAGCAAGCGCCGCTTCGATCTCGATGCCCAATTGATTGGGCCGCACCTTGTCGCGGTCATGCTGGCCGTGAACGATGAAACGTCCGGCGCGGACCGGCACCAGGCCTTCGAGGCTTTCCTTGACCCAGTCCTTGGCCTCGATGCTGTCGAACACGATGCTGTCAGCGACGGTATCGTCCGAGGCGAGGCTGACGAGGTCGCGGATCGACGCCTCGTCCGGCGGGTCGGCGAAATGCACGGTGACGTCCCAGCGGCCCTCGGGACTCTCGAATGCAGCGATCGCGGCCTGGCCTTCCTCGAAACTCTCGGTGAGGAGATCGACGATGCGCTTGGCGCTGAATTCATCGCCGACGGCGAAGGTGGCGCGGCTGGTTCCTTGGGGCGTGGTCATCGCGGGTCCGGGTGGCGTCGTGAACAGGGTCTGCACAGCTTAGGCGCGCTTCGTACAGGGTTTATCCATGCGGCGATACAGGGTCGATGCACCGGCAGCGCACAGGGGTATGGGACGAATATACCGCTGTCATCCCGCGCTTCCGCACAGGCTTATTCAGGACCCATCCACCGCCTGTTCACAGGCTTATCCATAGGATGTCCTCAGCCGAACAGCGCCCGGTGGTCCCTGAGGATCGCCTTGGCCGCATTGTGGCCGGGGGCGCCCGTGACGCCGCCGCCGGGATGGGCGCCGGAGCCGCAGTGATAGAGCCCCTTCAGCGGCCCGCGATAGTCCGCATGGCCGAGCATCGGCCGCGCCGAGAACAACTGGTTCAGGCTGAGCGCGCCGTGAAAGATGTCGCCGCCGAGCAGGCCGAAGTCGCGCTCCAGATCGAGCGGTGACAGCGCCTGCCGGCCGATCACACTGGCGGCAAAGCCGGGCGCGTAGTCGTCCACCGTCTTGATCATCAGGTCCGCGACCTCGTTCCGATGGTCATCCCAGGATGCGCCGTTCGGGAGTGTCGGTGCAACATGCTGGCAAAAGAGACTGGCGACGTGCTGGCCCGGTGGGCTGAGGCTGTCATCAAGGGTGGAGGGAATCAGTACTTCGACAATCGGCTGGCGGCTCCAGCCGTGCTGCTTCGCATCGAGCCAGGCACGATCCATATAGTCCAGACTCGGCGCGATGATGATGCCGGCCGAGAGATGGTCGCCATCGCCGGGCAGTGCGGTGAATGAGGGCAGCGCGTTCAGCGCGACATTCATGCGGAACGTGCCGGAGCCATTGCGCCAGTTGCGGATGCGATCGAGGAACGGCTTGGGCAGCGCATCCGCCGGCATCAGCCGCGTATAGAGCAGTTTCGGATTGACGTTGGAGGCAACATATTTCGCACGCACGCTCTCGCCATTGTCGAGGATGACGCCGACGACCTTGTCACGCTCGACCAGCACTTCGCGCACGCCGTTGTCGAGTTCAATCTGCACGCCGTGCGAGCGTGCCGCGGCGGCCATGGCCTGCGTGATCGCGCCCATGCCGCCGATGGCGTGACCCCAGACGCCTTTCTTGCCGTTCACCTCGCCGAACGCATGATGCAGCATTACATACGCCGAGCCAGCAGCGTAGGGGCTCGCATAGTTGCCGACCACGGCATCGAAGCCGAACAGCGCCTTGACCAGATCATGCTCGAACACGTCGTCGAGCATCTCGCCGGCGGAGCAGGTGAACAGATCAAGCAACACGCGTTGTTGCTCGACGCTCAGGGCGTTCAGAATCCTGGCAGTGCCAAGCGCGTTGATGGCCTCGCTGATGGTGCCCAAGCCAAAACCCTGCACCACATTCGGCGGCGCGCGCAGCACGAAGGCGCGCAACACATCGGCGATGACTTCGAGTTCATGAGAGAATGCACCGATCTGCTCGGCATCGCGCGTGCTGAGTGTGGCGACCGACTGCTGCGTGCGGCCCTCGCCGGTCAGCAGATAGTTGCCATTCGGCGCGGGAATGAAATTCTGCGCCTTGCGCTCGACAATCCGCAGGCCATGTTCGGCCAGTTTCAGATCGGCGGCGATTTGGGGATTGAGCAGGCTGACGGTGTAGGCCGCGACGGAATTGCGGAAGCCGGGATGAAACTCCTGTGTCACCGCTGCGCCGCCGACCACGGAGCGGCGTTCGACCACCTTCACGCGCAGGCCGCTCATGGCGAGATAGGCCGCGCAAGTGAGGCCGTTATGGCCGGCGCCGATGATCAAAACGTCCGTGTCCGACATGTCCGCTTCAACAAAGCTTGCAAACGAAAATTGGGCCCTCTTTATCGAAGAGGCGCGCGCGCGGCACAAGGCCGCCCATCACGATTGTGGTTCCATAGTTAGCGCGCATTGCCCGGAACGGTGCCATATGCTCCATTCCCGGCCGCCGGTTACCGGCCGGATTTTCGCTTTTCTGCCGTGCAATATGCTGGAGCCTTCATGAGTTCGTCGCAGCCCGTCGCCGCCCCAAACTCGGCCTCCCGCAACCGGCTCCTTCTGGTGGTCTATACCGCGGCGATCTTCACCAGCGCGCTCCTGCTGTTCTCGGTGCAGCCCCTGTTCACCAAGATGGTGCTGCCGCGGCTCGGCGGGTCGCCGGCGGTATGGTCGGTGGCGATGGTGTTTTTCCAGTCGCTGCTGCTCGGCGGCTACGCCTATGCGCATTACCTGATGCAATTGCGCAGCCGGCTGGTGCCGGTGGTCGTTCATCTCCTGCTGCTGATCGTGGCGCTGCTCACATTGCCGCTGTCCATCGCGTCGGGCTGGGGCACGCCGCCGGAGAGTGGCTATGCGTTCTGGCTGCTCGGCCTGTTCGCTGTGTCCATCGGCCTGCCGTTCTTTGCACTCGCCGCGAATAATCCGCTGCTGCAGGCGTGGTTCGTGCGCACCGGCCATCACAACGGCCACGATCCGTATTTCCTCTATGCGTCGTCGAATGTAGGCAGCTTCCTCGCGCTGCTGTCATATCCGGTGTTGCTCGAACCGATGTTCTCGCTGCGGACGCAGAATCTGATCTGGACGTCAGGTTATGGTCTGCTGATTCTGCTGATCGCCGGCTGCGGCGTGTTGCTGATGAAATCGCCGCCGGTTGCCGTGTCCACACCGGGCGCCGACCCCGTCGATGCACGGGCGCCAGGCTGGGCGTTGCGTGCGCGCTGGATTTTCCTCGCCGCTGTGCCATCGGGCCTGCTGATCGCCGTCACCGCACATATCTCGACCGATGTCGCCGCTGCGCCGCTGCTCTGGGTGTTGCCGCTGTCGCTCTATCTGCTGACCTGGGTGCTGGTGTTCCAGTCACGGCCGCTGTTGCCGCATGGGTGGATTCTGATGTTGCAGCCGCTGGCGATCGCCGGCGTCATCGTGCTGCTCGCGATCGGCGGTGAACAGAATCTGTTGCTGACCCTCGGCGGTCACCTGCTGTGCTTCTTCATCATCGCCATGGCCTGCCACGGTGAACTGGCTCGGCAGCGTCCCGCCGCACGGTATCTCACGGGTTACTATGTCGCGCTTTCATTCGGCGGCATGGTCGGTGGTCTGTTTGCCGGCCTCATCGCGCCGTTCACCTTCTCATGGATCGCGGAATATCCAATCCTGATTGCATTTGCTGTGCTGTGCCGGCCGTCCTTGCCGGAGCGCTATTCCGGCTGGGCGCGCTGGTACTGGATCGCATTGGCCGTTGTCGCAATCGGATTGATCGCGCCGAGTTATACGACCGGCAAGCTGTTCACGTGGATCGATACCCAGCGCGTCTATGTCGTCAGCGCCGTCGCTGTCGTCGGCATGATCGTTGCAATCCTGCTACGCGCCGATCGGCTCAAGCTCGCGGCGATCACGGTCCTTGCGCTGGCATTGATCCGATTCTACCCGGCGGATGATGGCCGGGTGGAGACCGTGCGCAGCTTCTTCGGCGTGCACAAGATCGTGGTGACACCGAACGGCCAGTATCACGTGCTGATGCATGGCACGACTATTCACGGCGCCGAGAAATATTTGAACGACGACGGCACGCCGGTGACCGGACGGCCGGAGCCGATCTCTTATTATTACAAAGACGGTGGCATCGGGCAGGCGATCACGGCGGTACGTGCCCGCAAGGGAGGGCCGTTGCGCGTGGCAGTGATCGGGCTCGGTTCGGGATCGCTGACCTGTGCGTCAGCGCCCGGCGAGGACTGGAAGTTCTTCGAGATCGACCAGTCGATGGTCGATACGGCCAGGGATCCGAAATATTTCAGCTACATCCAGAAGTGCGAGCCGGACGTCAAACCGGTGATCGGCGATGCGCGGCTGACCTTCGCGAAGGAACCGGACGGCGCCTACGACCTCATCATCGTCGATGCCTATTCGTCGGATGCGATCCCGATCCATCTGGCGACCGAGGAAGCGATGGAGATCTACAAGGAGAAGCTCGCCCCTCAGGGCGCCGTCGTCATGCATGTGTCGAACCGGCATCTCGAACTCGCCAGTGTCGTGGTCGGCATTGCCGATGCCAATGACATGAAGAGCTGGGTCTATTCGGAGGATTCCGGCCGCGACAACGAATACATCTTCTCGACCAACGTCGTCATCTCGGCACATGATGCGGCAGACGTCGGGTCCATCGCGACGTCATCGCAATGGGCAATGACAGAGGCGAAAGACGATCAGCGGGTCTGGACCGACGACTATTCCAACGTGCTCGGCGCCGTGTGGCGCCGGCTACGGGACGGGGACAACTGAAGCGTTTTCAAGCGAAGCGGACGCCGGTTCGCGTCGAGAAAACGCGTCACAAATGTTCCCTCAGTAATCGCCGAAGAAGCCGCGCGGCTGATACGGCCGCGGGGCATAGGCCTGCGGCGGATACTGCCGGCTGTAATAGCCGCGGTTAGCGTAATACTGCTGCGTCTCGGCTTCCGTCATACGGCGATAGCCGGGAGGGGCCGGATAACGCTGACCGTCATTGCCATCGGCCGGATAGATGTAACGATCGTCATCCGCAGGCTGGACCTGGCGCACGACGCGGCGGCCCGGCGCCACGGCCTGCGGGGTGAGATCCATTGGATTGCCGGCGGCGTCATAGGACGGTGTGGCGGGTGCGATGTCGCGGCGGGCAACGGCTGATGGCTTCGCCGGACGCGGGTTGCGGGCAAGGGCGACCTGCGACGAGCCGGTCAGCGTAACGGTGGTGTTGAGCACGCCGTCAGCCTTTACCATGGCAAACAGGGTCGCGGCATTCTCACGCGACAGCCGGACGCAGCCGTGGGAGGCGGGCGAGCCCAAGCGGTTCACGGAATCGGTGCCGTGGATGGCGTGGCCCTTCTTGGTGAAGAAGATGGCATGGGGCATCGGCGCGTCGTCGAACTCCTTGGAGAAGTGATCCTCCTCCATGCGGAATGTCTGGAAGCTGCCGTTCGGGGTCTCATAGGACGGAAGGCCCGACGAGACCGGCCAGCGATATTTTTCGACGCCGTCCTGAACGACGGTCAGCTGCTGGGCATTCTTGTCGATGGTTATGGCAATCTTGGCCTGCGCAGTGCTGGTGGCGGCAAAAACGGCGAGACCCGCAAGGGTCATGTAAAACGAACGCATCTTACCTTGGCCTCCGGGCCGTAACCTGTTGTAACGCCTGCCGTCCCTGACCCAATATGCATACCGGGCGTTCGAGTTTCCAGTGACAGTTTCGTGCATCCTTAACGTTGGGCTAGGCGGCACCAAGGCGGCGAATGGGCCGAAACACGGCTCGGGACGTCGATGCCTGTGCGCGATAGGAAGCTTCTATTGGACGCAGATGGAACCGGTTCCTAGGTCGCGCGTTACCCTCCCACAATCGCAAGCGGCGAATTCTCGCCGCTCAGAGGGAAGCTCCACATGACCGTCAAGACCGCTGCGCTGCCGATCAGTTCGTCAATGAAGACCCGCCTGGCATTGGCCGCCGGCGTACTTGCTCTGGTCGCCATGCCGCATTTTGCGCAGGCGCAGGGCGTTTTCCGGGGTGGTGAGCAGGGTGCTAACCAAGGGTACCGTGAAGGCAATCGCGCCGCCGGGCCGGTCGGCGGTGTGGTCGGTGGCGCAGTTGGCCTCGGCGTCGGTGCGGCCGTGGGCGGCGTGAAAGGTGTGCTGGGCATTCCTGCAGGCGGCGGGCGCCGTTGCCGCGGTTACTATGATCGTCACCACCACTTCCGCTGCTATCGCTGAATTGATCGCGGTTGAAATGAAAACGGCCCGGTTCTCACCGGGCCGTTTTGGATTGTCTTGAGCGAACTCAGTTCTTCAGCTTGTAGCCGGTCTTGAAGATCCACCAGACGGCGAACATGCAGAGCACCAGGAACATGAAGGTCACCGCAAGGCTCCACACGACGCTGACATCGGAAATCTCGTAGAAGCTCCAGCGGAAGCCGCTGATCAGATACACGACCGGATTGAGCAGCGTGACGGTCCGCCAACCCGACGGCAGCATGCTGACGGAGTAGAAGCTGCCGCCCAGGAATGTCAGAGGCGTCACAACCAGCAGCGGGATTGCCTGCAGCTTTTCGAAGCCGTCGGCCCAGATGCCGATGATGAAGCCGAACAGGCTGAACGTCACTGCCGTCAGCACCAGGAAGGTCAGCATCCACCACGGGTGCAGGATGTGCAGCGGTACGAACAGTCCGGCAGTGGCCAGAATGATCAGGCCCAGCAGGATCGACTTGGTCGCGGCGGCGCCGACATAGCCAAGCACAACTTCCACATAGGACACCGGCGCCGACAGCAATTCATAAATCGTACCGGTGAATTTGGGGAAGTAGATGCCGAACGAGGCGTTGGAAATGCTCTGCGTCAGCACTGACAGCATGACGAGACCAGGCACGATGAAGGTGCCGTAGCTGACGCCCTCGATGGAGGTGATGCGCGAGCCGATCGCGGCGCCGAATACCACGAAATACAGTGAGGTGGAAATCACCGGCGAAACAATGCTCTGCAGCACGGTGCGCCAGGTGCGCGCCATTTCGAACAGATAGATGGCGCGGACAGCTCTGAAGTTCATGTTACTTCCTCACCAGGCTGACGAAGATGTCTTCGAGCGAGCTCTGCGTGGTGTCGAGATCGGAAAAGCGGATGCCGGATTCGCGGAGATCGCCAAGCAAGCTGGTGATCCCGGTACGTTCGCTCTTCGTGTCATAGCTGTAGATCAGCTGGTTGCCGTCGGCAGCGAGCTCGAGTTTGTAGGGCGCGAGGCTTGCCGGGATTTCCGTGACCTTGGTTTGCAGATGCAGCTTCAGCTGCTTCTTGCCGAGCTGCTCCATCAGCTTGGTTTTTTCCTCGATCAGGATGATCTCGCCCTTGTTGATGACGCCGATGCGGTCGGCCATCTCCTCGGCTTCTTCGATGTAATGCGTGGTGAGGATGACGGTGACGCCGGCAGCGCGCAGCGTTCGCACGACTTCCCACATGCCCTTGCGCAATTCGACGTCGACGCCGGCGGTAGGCTCATCGAGAAACAGGATCTGCGGTTCGTGCGACAGCGCCTTGGCGATCATCACACGGCGCTTCATGCCGCCGGACAGCGTCATGATCTTGTTATCCTTCTTGTCCCACAGCGAGAGGTCTTTCAGGATTTTCTCGATCAGCGCCGGATTCTTCGGCTTACCGAACAGACCGCGGCTGAAACTGACCGTGGCCCAAACCGATTCGAAGGCGTCGGTGTGCAGTTCCTGCGGCACCAGCCCGATCAGCGACCGCGCGGCGCGATAGTCCCGGGCGATGTCGTGACCATCGACCGTGACCTTGCCCGAGGTGGCATTGGCGATGCCGCAGATGATGCTGATCATCGTTGTCTTGCCGGCGCCGTTTGGCCCCAGCAGCGCGAAGATCTCGCCGCGGTTGATGTCGAGATCGATGCCTTTCAGGGCCGTAAAGCCCGAGGCATAGCTCTTGGTCAGATTGGAAACGGAAATGATGGGGGACATCGGCGATATCGTTCGAAAAGGGGAAGGCAGAGGACCGGGCGGTCATACCGGGACGCACCAACGACGCCGCCGAAAAGGCTTCGTCGGGCGCGGGGTGCGTACATAGGAACGGAAATCCGCCAGCGCAATCGCAGAGCAGGCGATTTTGGGGCTATTCCGCGGCGTAATCGATCTCGACGATGGTGCCGCCGTCGGCTGCATCAGCGAATTTGGGATCGCTGGTCAATTGCTCGATGCTACGCGGCGCCGGCAGGCCGTTCGAGCCGTCCGGATTGCGCCAGTCCTCGGCCGCGTATTCGAGCGTCTCCTCGGCTTCCGCGATGGCTTCATCGAGGGTGTCACCGGCGGTGACGACGCCGGGAAGATCGGGAAACGAGACGTTGAAGGTGCCGCTGGCATCCTTCTGAATGAGCGCGATATAGACCGGCATTGTCAGACGCGTTCCACGAAACTGTCGACGACCTTCTTCTCACCGGCCTTCTCGAACACGATGGTGAGCTTGTTGCCGTCGATCTTGGTCACATTGCCGTAGCCGAATTTCTGATGGAAGACGCGGTCCTGCAGCGTGAAGTCGGACTCCGTACCTGTGGACTTCGCGATCAACTCGCCCTCGATAGTCATCGGCCGCTTGTTCCGCGATGAAGAGGAACCACCGAACGGCGACTGGCCCTCACTAAAGCCGCTGCCACCCTGTCCGCCGCCGCGTGAACGATTGGCCTGCGCGCGCTGCCAGCCCGGCGTCGAATAGCTGGATCCGAACGATTCAACATTGTCGAAGCGCGAGGCTCCGTAGCCCCCGGCGCCGCCCCAGCCCGAACCGCCCTTGGATTCCGTGATCTCCACATTGGCCGCCGGCAATTCGTCTAGGAAGCGCGACGGCATCGTCGTGTTCCAGGTGCCGTGAATGCGGCGGTTAGTGGCAAAATAGAGTTTCGCGCGGCGCCGCGCGCGGGTAATGCCGACATGAGCGAGGCGGCGTTCTTCCTCGAGCCCGGCGCGTCCCTGCTCATCGAGCGCGCGCTGATGCGGAAACAGGCCTTCTTCCCAGCCGGGCAGGAACACGTTGTCGAATTCGAGCCCCTTGGCGGAATGCAGCGTCATCACCGAGACCGCATCCTCGTCGGCACCGCCTTCGCGGTCCATGACCAGTGAGATGTGTTCAAGGAAGCCTTGCAGGTTCTCGAACTCTTCCATCGAGCGTACCAGTTCCTTGAGGTTTTCAAGGCGACCGGCGGCGTCGGCGGAGCGATCCTTTTGCCACATATCGGTATAGCCGCTTTCGTCGAGCACGACTTCGGCGAGTTCGGTATGCGGCATCACTTCGCTTTGCTTGCGCCAGCGTTCGAAGCTCATCATCAGGTCGCGCAGGCTGCCGCGCGCCTTTGGCTTCATCTCGTCGATCTCGACGACCTGACGGGCAGCCTCAGAGAGTGGGATGCGACGCCTGCGGGCGTGATCATGCAGCATCTGCACGGTGGCATCGCCGAGGCCGCGCTTGGGCACATTGACGATGCGCTCGAAGGCGAGGTCGTCGGCGGGGGAATTGATCACCCGCAGATAGGCCAGCGCGTCGCGGATTTCCGCGCGCTCATAGAAGCGCGGGCCGCCGATGACCCGATAGGGCAGGCCGAGGGTGACGAAGCGGTCTTCGAACTCGCGCATCTGGAACGAGGCACGCACCAGAATGGCAATGTCGTTGAGCTTGTTGCCGGCGCGCTGCAGGTCCTCGATCTCTTCGCCGATTGCGCGGGCTTCTTCCTCTGAGTCCCACGAGCCGGTGACCGTGACTTTCTCGCCATCGACGTCCTCGGTGCGCAGAGTCTTGCCGAGCCGGCCTTCATTATGCGCGATCAGATGCGAGGCGGCGGCGAGGATGTGTCCGGTCGAGCGGTAGTTGCGCTCCAACCGGACGACCTTGGCGCCGGGAAAATCATGTTCGAAGCGCAGGATGTTGTCGACCTCTGCGCCGCGCCAGCCATAGATCGACTGGTCGTCGTCGCCGACGCAGCAGATGTTCTTGAGCGGAGCGGCTGGCTTGGAATCCGCCGAAGGTGCGTCCGCTTCCGGCAGCAAGCGCTGACCGGGCGCCTGCGACAACAATCGCAGCCACAGATACTGCGCGACGTTGGTGTCCTGATATTCGTCGACCAGAATGTATTTAAAGCGTTGCTGATACTGCTTGAGCACATCGGGATGCTCGCGGAACAGCCGAATGCATTCGAGGAGCAGGTCGCCAAAGTCAGCGGCGTTGAGTGTCTTCAATCGATCCTGATAGGCCGCATAGAGCTTGCCGCCCTTGCCATTGCCGAATACGGCCGCTTCGCCCGATGGCACCTGCGATGGCGTCAACCCGCGATTCTTCCAGCCGTCGATCAGGTTGGCCAGCATTCGCGCCGGCCAGCGCTTGTCGTCGATATTGTCGGCCTGCAGGAGTTGCTTGAGCAGCCGGATCTGGTCGTCGGTGTCGAGCACCGTGAAATTGGATTTCAGCTGCACCAGTTCGGCGTGGGTGCGCAGGATACGACCGCCGATCGAGTGGAAGGTGCCAAGCCACGGCATGCCCTCGACCGCCTGGCCGAGCATGATGCCGAGCCGGTGCTTCATCTCGCGCGCGGCCTTGTTGGTGAAGGTCACCGACAGGATTTCGCCGGGCCGCGCTCGGCCCATGCTGAGGATGTGGGCGATCCGCGAGGTCAGAACCTTGGTCTTGCCGGTGCCGGCGCCAGCGAGCACGAGGACAGGACCATCAAGGGTCTCGACGGCGTCGCGCTGTTCGGGATTGAGTCCGTTCAGGTACTGGGCTGTCGGCGCCGCGGCGGCGCGCGCACGCGCACCAATGCCGCCTGCCGCCGGCTGGTAGGCAGGGAGATCGTTGGCGGCCATTTTGCGTGCGTCACTCATGCGAATCGTATTCCGCCCACGTTGGCACCGTGGGGCCTTAAAGGGGAGCCTTTTTGGCAGGATAGGAGGGCATATAGGAGCGAGGAGCCTCTGGCGACAGACTTATCCCCGTAGGGGCTCATCTGACACCCTTCGATATGCAGGGGCGCTCTCGTTTCAGTGATGTTGGCCGGTACGTGGGTCGGGAACTTTCGTTCTTGCTCCGGCTTGTTTCAGCATCAAATGCGACGGCGAACGCCGCGTCAAAAATCAAAAACTGAGGTTTGTGCCATGTTCAGCTGGGTCGTTACCTTCCTCTTCATTGCTCTCATTGCCGGCATTCTCGGCTTCGGTGGTGTCGCCGGCGCCTCCATCGAAATCGCCAAGGCGATCTTTTTCATTGCCCTCGTCCTGTTCCTGATTTCGGCTATTGTAGGCCTCGTCCGCGGGCGCAGGCGTATCTAGGGCTATTTCCTTGAGGGCATCCCGATTGATCGGCCGATGCCCTCTGGCCGCTCGGCGGAGTGATGTGCTTCGGCCAGCGCTTGCACGCGGGCGCGGATATCCGGCGGAAACGGCGCCACCTTGCGGGCCATCATATCCATGTGAAGGGTCATGTTCTCCGACGTCGCCGACAGCCATCCCTCGGTGGCGTGGCGCAATTCTTTGAAGGTGTGAATGCGCTTGTCGTCCGCAGCGACAACCAGGATCGAGACCTGCGCGGGATCGCCGAGGTGGATTTCCCGGACATAGCGAACATGGCATTCGGCTGTGAAGGTCGAGTTGTTGCGTGCCTTCATATATTCGGGACCGATCCCGATTTTTAGCCACAGGTCGTCGATCGCCCGGTCGAACAGCACGTTGTAATAGGCCATATTGAGATGACCGTTATAGTCGATCCATTGCGGTTCGATCTGCATGATCGGGGCCCTGAAAGGGACGGGTTGCTCCAGCAGATCGTCGGTGGACTCAATCATCGGTAATTCCTGTTCCGCTTTCACGTCTCTTGACCCGTTATACAACCTTTGCCACGGTCCCGCCGCGTCGGAGGGAATGCTGTGGCTACCATTGCGAACAATTTGAAACGACCGGAGCCGAAGGCCTTGGCGACAGCGCTTGAAGCGCTGACGGCGCGGTTTGGCAATCGGCTTGTGACGTCGCAAGCGGTTCGCGAGCAGCACGGCCATACCACGACCTGGCTCGCCAACCAGCCACCGGACGGTGTCGTGTTCGCGCAGGAAACCGCGGATATCCAGGACGTGGTCCGGATTTGTGCGGCGAACAAGGTGCCGGTGATCGCATTCGGCACGGGCACGTCGCTGGAAGGTCAGGTCAATGCGCCGGCGGGCGGCATCTGTATCGACATGCGCGACATGAACCAGATTCTCGAAGTGCACAGCGAAGACCTCGACTGCGTGATCCAGCCCGGCGTCACCCGCAAGGCGCTCAACGAAAACCTGCGCGATCAGGGCTTGTTCTTCCCCATCGATCCCGGCGCTGATGCGTCGCTCGGTGGCATGGCCTCGACCCGCGCTTCGGGCACTAACGCGGTGCGCTACGGCACCATGCGCGACAACGTGCTCGCGCTCAAAGTCGTGCGTGCCGACGGTGAGATCATCAAGACCGGCACCCGCGCGAAGAAATCTTCGGCGGGGTATGATCTGACACATCTGTTTGTCGGTGCCGAGGGCACGCTGGGTATCATCAGCGAATTGACCATCAAGCTGCGTGGTATTCCTGAAACCATGGCAGCCGCATCATGTTCGTTCGCCACGGTGGCAGGCGCCTGTCAGGCGACGATTCTTGCGATCCAGACCGGCATTCCCGTGGCACGCATAGAGCTGCTGAATGAAGCTCAGGTTCGTGCCTGTAATTCCTATTCCAAGTTGACGCTGCCGGAAACGCCGCTGCTGTTGCTGGAATTTCATGGCAGCGAGGCCGATGTGGCCGAGCAGTCGCGAAATTTTCACGAGATCGCGCTGGAATGCGGCGGCGGCGATTTTTCGTGGACGACGAAGCCGGAGGATCGCACCAAGCTTTGGCAGGCCCGTCACGATGCCTACTGGTCGGTCAAGAGCATGCGGCCGGGCTCCGATGTCGCGGCCACCGATGTCTGCGTGCCGATCTCCAAACTCGCGGAATGTGTCACTGCGACCGAGGAAGATTTGGCGCGGCTCGGCCTGTTGGCGCCGATCGTCGGCCATGTCGGTGATGGCAACTTCCACTGCTCGATGGTATGTGATCGCAACGACGCCAACGAGGTAGCTCGCGCAGAGGACTTCATGCATCGCCTCGCTCAACGGGCGCAGGCGATGGGGGGCACCTGCACGGGTGAACATGGCATCGGGCAAGGCAAGCAAAAGTACATGCAGGCCGAACTGGGCAGTGAGGCGCTCGACGCGATGCGGGCGCTCAAGAAGGCACTCGATCCCGACAATATCTTCAATCCGGGGAAAATCCTGCCGCAGGCGTGATGCGAGGTTGCCGCATCCGGTCACGCCGAATGCGGGCGGGAAAATTCGGTAGAGGCGGCAATACTTCATTGTTCTTAAACATTTTAAAGTTGTATTTGTATTTATATTCTATCGTGGATTGTGTTTTTCGGTTACGGAAAGCGCGATCAAAAAAGATTTGACGCAGAATGCGTCCAATAAAAAAGGCATCGTCCGATGCGGCTACCGTTTTTCTATGGTTGGGTCATCGTCGCCGTCACGTTCGTTTCCATGGCCATCGGGGTCAATGCGCGGACATCGTTCTCACTGTTCTTCCCGCCGATTCTCCAGGAGTTCGGCTGGGATCGTGGCGTCACCGCCGGCGCCTTTTCATTCGGCTTCCTGATTTCCGCGATCATGAGCCCATTGATGGGCAAGCTGATGGACCGCGGCGGCCCGCGAGCCGTCATGGAACTTGGTACCGTGCTGATGGCGGCTGGCCTGTTGCTGGCGCCGCTGACGACGCAGCCGTGGCACCTGTACATGACCATCGGCGTTCTGGTCGGCGCTGGCAGCGTTTGTCTCGGCTATTCCGGACAATCGCTGTTTCTGCCGAACTGGTTCAGCCGCAAGCGCGGCCTTGCGATCGGTCTCGCATTCGCCGGCGTCGGTATCGGGTCGGTGACGGTGCTCCCATGGGTGCAACTGATGATCGAGCAGACTGGTTGGCGCACGGCCTGCACAGCGGTAGGACTCGTGGTGCTGGTCGTGCTCGTGCCGATCAATTTGCTGCTGCGCAAACGCCCGCAGGACATGGGGCTTTTGCCGGATGGCGATCAGGCGCCGACTTCGTCGGCGAAGCATCTATCCAATGTGGTTGATCCGGTCTGGGCCAGTATCGACTGGACGCTGGCGCGCGCCATACGAACCGCGCGGTTCTGGTGGCTCGCGCTTGGCCTGTTCGGCGGGCTGTATGCCTGGTATGCTGTCCAGGTCCATCAAACCAAGTATCTGCTCGACATCGGCTTCACGCCGGGTATTGCCGCTTGGGCGCTCGGTATGGTCAGTCTGTTCGGTGTGCCCGGCCAGATATTTCTGGGCCATTTGTCCGATCGCATCGGCCGCGAATGGATCTGGACCGTCAGCGGTGTCGGTTTCGCGATCTGCTTTGCGTCCCTGATTGCGCTGGAATTCGTGCCGAGCCTGGCGCTCGTCTATGTCATGGTGATCTCGCAAGGCCTGCTGGGCTATGGCGTGACGTCCATCATGGGCGCTGTGGTTTCCGAGATTTTCCAGGGCGAGCATTTCGGCAGTATTTTCGGCACGCTGATGCTCGCTGCGCTCGCCGGCGGCGCCGCCGGTCCGTTGGTGACGGGTGTTCTGCACGACCATTTCGGCACTTATACGCCGGCCTTTGCCCTGGGAATCGCAGTCAGCGTCCTCGCGACCTTCGCGGTCTGGATGGCGTCGCCGGGCAAGGTGAGAGCGGTTGCAGGACGTTTGCACCGCGCCCATGGCGCTGCAAAACCGCTGGAGCAGGGCGCTTCGACTTGATCGAAGCCGGGCGATTTGCCGCAACCGGACGGCTTGGAATGGCTGATCTGGCCACGCATTGCGTGCTGTGACTTCGCCACTATTGGCTCTATAAATAGACGCGTTCCCGCGTATTCAGCGCGGCCGTGCAATGCCTGTGAGGCGTAGTGCCCGGTGGCGTGTTGCAATGCACTTTGCCTGACAGGCAGGCGTACATTCTGCTGGAGCGCTTGAGGGGAGATTCGGTGCAGACGACACTGCTCGGCCTGGCGATTGCATTTATCCTGGCACTGGTTGCTGCTCTGGTCGGGCCTTATTTTATCGACTGGAATCAGTTCCGCCCGCAATTCGAGGCTGAAGCCACGCGTGTGATTGGCGCTCCAGTCCGCGTCGGTGGCGGGCTGGAGGCACGGCTGCTGCCGGCGCCGGCGCTGCGACTGCAGTCGATCACCGTGGGCAGCCCCAACGATCTCGGCAGGATTCGTGCAGACAATCTCAGTGTGGAATTCAGCCTGAGTTCGTTGATGCGTGGCGAATGGCGCGCGACAGAACTCACCATCGGCGGCGCTGCGGTCGATCTCGGCCTCAATGCGCAGGGGCGTATAGAACTTCCGGCTTCGACCGGGCCGTTCAATCTGGGGGGGCTGGCAATTGATCGGCTGAACGTCACCGGTCGCATGGCACTCCACGATGCTGCAAGCAGGAATACGCTCGAACTCTTTGATGTTGTCTTCAGCGGCGATGTCCGCTCGCTGGCAGCCGGCGCCATGCGCGGCGATGGCAATTTCCTGTTGTCCGGTGTGCGCTATCCGTTCCGTTTGTCCTCCGGGCAGACCGGTGACGGCAACGGCACGCGCGTTCGTTTTACTGTCGACCCCGGCGAGAAGCCCTTGTCCGTTGATCTCGATGGCGTGCTCAACTTCGACAATCGCATGCCACGCTTCGACGGCGCACTGACTCTCGCAAGCCCGGCCGGTCTGAAGGCCAGCGGCGCCAACGATCAACTGCCGACGCCGTGGCGCCTCTTCGCCAAGGTCAAGGCCGATCCGGCGGCTGCACACATGGAAACGCTTGAAGCCAGCTATGGCGCGGAAGAGACCGCTTTCAGGTTCACAGGTCTCGCTGACATGCGCTTTGGCGCATCGCCGCTGCTGCATGCGGTACTGTCGGCGAAGCAACTGGATGCCGATCGCCTGCTCTCCAGGGATCAAGCGACCAACGATGTCGTCACGCCATTGCCGGCGCTGCGCAGACTGTTGTCGAGCATGCCGATGGCGCCCTTGGCGACGCAGATCGAGATGGGCGTGGAGCAGATCATGCTCGGCGGAAAGCCCGTGCAGAATATCGGCGCTGACCTGCGTAGTGATGCAGCAACGTGGACTGTCGATCGTCTCGAGTTCCGTGCGCCAGGCGCGACCCGTGTCACGTTGAGCGGCGGCGCAGCACAGCCAGGTGTATCGGATGGCTTCAAGGGGGCCATCGCGGTCGAGTCGTCCGATCCGGATACGCTTGCTGCGTGGCTCAAGGGCCGAACAGACATTGGCTTGCGCAATCAGAAGCCGCTACGCATTCGCGGCAATGTCACTTCGGCGTCCAATCGCTTGGTCATCGAGGCACTCAAGGCGGAGATCGATGGCGGTACGGTCCAAGGCCATGCTGCATATTCGTATCCATCAGCCGCTGGCGGCTCCCGCTTCGATGCCGATCTGAAGGCCGATCGGCTCGATCTTGACGCGGCGGTGGCCTTGATCCGGTCGCTTGGTGAGCCGCAGGCCGAGTGGCCAGATGCGGGTCAGGTATCACTCGATATCGTACGTGCTGTGTCGGCCGGGCAGGAGATGCGCCCGTTCGTGGCGCAACTGGCCTACAGCCCAAAGACGATCTCGGTCGATCGGTTCAAAGTCGGTGACGCCGCTAGCCTGATGCTCGACGGCCGCGCTTCGTTCGATCGCGTGGAAGCCACAGGTGGACTGACGCTCAACGCCACATCCGCATCGATGAGTCAGATCAGCAATATGCTCGCGCCGCTGGCGCCGTCTGTTGCGTCGAGGCTCAACTCCATGACGGCGACGCCCGGCGCGGTTCGCGTCAAACTGTCGCTCGATCTGGCAAAGGATCAACAACGCGCCGATCGCACAAATGCGCGCGTCGTGTTCGATATCGATGCGCCGTTAGTGAAGGGGATGACGACGCTGACCGCATCTCCTCCCATCGCAGCGATGCGTGGCGTTGACCTCACTGAACTGTCGCGCAGCGATGTGGCACTCGAGTCCAAATTGGCCGGGCAGGGCGGACCACTTCTCGCATTGCTGGGTCTGAGCAACGTGATCGCGGCAAGCGATGCCATCGTGAATTTCGAAGGATCTGCGAAAGGGCAATGGCGTGCGCCGCTGCGCGTCACGGCAAAGTTGTCTGGCGCAGATATCGATGCCGATGTGCAGGGCAGTGTGGAACCTTGGGCGGGATCACCGAAAGCGTCGCTCGCGCTTGCGATACGTCGCGCCAACCTTGCTCCGCTGGTCGCTCTCAAACCGTCGGATGCAGCCGCGCA
Organism: Tardiphaga sp.; assembly: GCF_041424195.1. NCBI lineage: Bacteria > Pseudomonadati > Pseudomonadota > Alphaproteobacteria > Hyphomicrobiales > Nitrobacteraceae > Tardiphaga > Tardiphaga sp. Next base: position 21,683 of record NZ_JBGMOE010000198.1, read on the forward strand.
GAATGTCAGCCTGTCATCGCGGCTCACGTTGAACGGCGACAAGGTCGCGCTTGAAGATATCGACAGCAGCTTGGCCGGTTCGCACGTGCGTGGCCGTATTGCACTGACGCTCGGGGCTGAGAAACTCATCGATGGGCAGATCGGCATAGATGCGATCGAACTCGGACCCGCCTTTGGTCTCGCTGTGGGCACGCGAGGGCGCGATGTCACGGACCCTATCGGGCGGGGAGTACTGCAAGGATGGCGCGGTCAGTTGGCGTTTCAGGCGCTGAGCGGGACGTTGCCCGGCGGCATTGAATTGCGTCCTGTCAGCGGCATCGTGAAGAGCGACGGCCAGGCCCTGACGATCGATACGATCAAGGGTGTCGTCGGCGGCGGCGAAATCACGGCTGATGTCGATCTCAAGCCATCGGTCGCCGGATATACGCTTGGCGCTCGCGTGCAATTCTCCGGCGTAGACGGAGCGGCCTTGCGCTATCGCTCACTGGCAATGCCCGCGGGCAAGACATCACTGCGGATGGCGCTGGCCAGTCAGGGGCGTAGTGTCTCGGCTCTGGAAGGTGCGATGTCCGGCAGTGGATTGCTGACGATCGACGCGGCGCGCATCAACGGCCTCGACCCGCGTGCGTTCGACGCTGCCATTCGTGCCAGCGATTCCGGACAGGCCACGAATGACGCCAAGCTGCGGCAGATCGTCGATACGGCGATCACCGCCGGTACATTGTCCGTAACTGCGGTGCAGGTTCCGTTCAGTATCAAGGATAGCCGCCTGCGCATTGGTGCGACGACGCTCGATGGCGAAGGAGGACGTGCGATCGTGTCCGGAGGTTACGACATCGTTGCCGACCAGGTCGATATGCGCGCGACATTGACGGGCACGACCGTCGGGACGTCGAGCGTTCGACCGGAAGTTCAGATCTTCGTGGTGGGAACGCCTGACAAGTTCGATCGCACGCTTGATGTAGCGGCGTTGTCATCCTGGCTTGCAGTGCGTGCGATCGATCGCGAGACGCGCCGGCTTGATTCACTTGAGCGCGGTGAGTTGCCACCAACGGCCGTACCTGTCGCCGTTCCTCCGCCCTCCGCACTGCCCGTCGACACACAGGCCCCAGCGAGCGACCCGCCGACAGCCTCGGCACCTTCCGATGTGCTACTTCCCGCTCGTGACCCCCGCCGTCCTGCTGCTAAGGCCGCTGCACCTCGTTCTGCCGTGCCGCCAGTCGCTAGTCAGCAGGTGGCGCCGCTTCCCGCGCCCATAGAAGTGCGTCCCGCGCCCGGTGCTGCGCGCGCGCCAAGGCCCAGGCCCGCGCCCCCCCTCGTGCTGATACCGCCGGCCGCGAGTTCAGCGCGGCCGACGTTCTGACGATGACTCAGCGAACAAACACGACCTTCGGCAAAGCGATTTGCTGAAGGTCCGCTGTGTTTACGCCGAGAGATTGTGCTCCGGCATCCGCTGTTGCGGAACGGCACGCGTACGGAAGTAATCGAGCACGAACAGCCGAATCGCGGACGACAAATTGCCCTGCTGACGGTTTGTGTCGATCTCACCAACCAGCTCTGAAAGCGTCATGTCGCGAAGATTCGAAATCTCCTTCATGCCGTTCCAGAACGCCTCTTCGAGACTCACGCTGGTTTTGTGACCTGCAACAACGATCGATCTCTTAACTACGGGCGATTTCATGATGCGTCCTCGCCATCGATGTGATGCTGATCCAGCATGGTATTCGCACGGACTGTGCGTTGCTCCTGCAATGTTCGTTCAGATTTAGTACGTCCGAAGCGCGCACGATTTACATCGGCCTGTTTTGCCGATTCCTCCCGTGCAGTGCGCTTCCTGAAGCGATTGAGATTGATCAGGTCACCCATGATCGCTCCTGTCTTTGTCTTTCAAAAAAATGATGGGGCGGGAAACGTCGTCTTCACCATCCAGTAGTTGTACGAGGCAAGGGTGAATTCAGTTTCGATATCCATCCTAAAAATATTCTCCGTAGTTCCAAACAAGCTCCGCAGCAAAATGAAATCAACTACAACGCGTAACCAGATCGCCTTCTGCTGTATCACAAAGAAAAACGTATCTGATATGCGACCATTCTAACCATTTAGAAGATATGAATTATAATTATTTCCTTCTGAGTTATTCTCAACAAGCTGTGAGCAAAAATTCTTGCTCACCCAGGGTGTATCATTTTGACCGGCTGAACAAGAACATCGAACTCTGCAGCACTAACAAAACCGAGCCGCAGCGCTTCCTCTTTCAGTGTAGTTCCGTTCGCATGAGCAATCTTCGCGACCTTCGCGGCGTTATCATAACCGATTTTCGGTGCGAGTGCAGTGACGAGCATCAGTGATCGTTCCATTAACTCGTGAATTCGTTTTTCATCGGCGCGAATTCCATTGATGCAGTGCGCTGTGAAGGATCGCGCAACGTCTGCGATCAATTGGATGGACTGCATCATGCAATGGGCCATCACCGGCTTGTAGACATTGAGTTCGAAATGACCCTGGCTGCCAGCTACCGTAATTGTCGTGTGGTTACCGAATACCTGACAGCATACCATTGTCATTGCTTCACATTGTGTCGGATTTACCTTTCCGGGCATGATCGATGAGCCGGGCTCATTCTCCGGAAGGATCAATTCGCCAAGTCCGGAACGTGGGCCGGATCCGAGCAGCCGAATATCGTTTGCAATCTTAAATAGACTTGTTGCAACCGAGTTGATCGCTCCGTGTGCAAACACATAGGCGTCATTCGATGCGAGCGCTTCGAATTTGTTCGGTGCCGTGATGAATGGGAGCTTGGTAATTGTTGCTGCGTGCTTCGCGAATAACTTCGCAAAACCTGGCTTGGAGTTGAGACCGGTTCCGACTGCAGTTCCGCCCTGGGCGAGCGGGTAGAGATCCTTCACGACGCTTCGCAGGCGTTTGATGCCGCTTTCAACCTGTGCGGCATAGCCTGAAAACTCCTGCCCGAGCGTGAGCGGCGTCGCGTCTTGTGTATGTGTGCGTCCGATCTTCACGATCTTTGCGAAGGCTTTTTCCTTCTTGCGCAACGCAACATGCAGTTCGCTTAGTGCGGGGATGAGATATTCAACGATACCCTGAGTTGCCGCGATGTGCATCGCAGTTGGAAACGAATCGTTGGACGATTGACTCATGTTGACATGGTCATTGGGATGCACCGGCTTCTTGGAGCCGCGTTCCGCCCCTAAAAGCTCGTTCGCACGATTGGCAATGACCTCGTTGAGATTCATGTTGGTCTGCGTGCCGGAGCCGGTTTGCCAGACGACGAGTGGGAAGTGATCATCCAGCTTCCCGTCGATGACTTCGCGTGCTGCGCTCACAATGGCCTTTGCAAGCTTGGGCTCGAGAAGTTTGAGTTCGCGATTGGTCTCGGCCGCTGCCAGTTTGACAATGCCGAGCGCGCGAATGATCGGCATCGGCATGCGATCGTGACCGATCTTGAAATTTTGTCGCGACCGTTCCGTTTGCGCTCCCCAATAACGATCCGCTGCGACCTCGATCGGACCGAAGCTGTCGGTTTCGGTACGGGTGGCGGAGGGGGCGGAGGTCTTCGAGGATTTGGCCATGGCTACGGTCCTTGCGATGCCGCGCTTCCTGCAGAGACTTCTCCCGGGTGCGGCGCATAAGAATGGGGCCGCGCGAACGCGGCCCCGGCACCTTACAACGTCTTGCGATTATTTCTTGCGGAAGCGGTCTAAACGGACGACTTCTGCACCTTCGCCCGGTTTCGTCGGCTCTTCTTCCGAAGTGGCTGCTGGGGGGGCCGGAGGAGCGGCGAGGGCGGACGCCGCAGTGGCTGCGGATGTCGCGCCAGCAGCCGGGGTCTCGGCGGCGACCTCGGTTTCGAACTGCAGGCCAAACTGCACGGAGGGATCGTAGAAGCTCTTGATGGCGTTGAACGGCACGACGAGGCGCTCGGGGATGCCGTTAAAGGACAGGCCCACTTCGAAGCGATCTTCGGTGACCACCAGATCCCAGAACTGATGCTGAAGGATCACAGTCATTTCCTCTGGATACTGGGCCAGCAGGCGCGGCGATAGTTTGACGCCATCCGCGGTCGAGACGAAGGTGATGAAGAAGTGGTGCTCGCCGGGCAGGCCGTGCTCGGCTGCGTCGATCAGTACGCGGCGCAGCACGCCACGGAGGGCGTCGCGCGCCAGCACATCGTATCGAATATGATCGGTTGCCATCGGTCGGTCCCGTTGCTTGTCTTGGTCGTGGCCATTTCTGGAGTGAAGGCGAGGCCGGAGAGCCGACTCGCGTCACCATCCATCCTATCCCGGCGGAGACCCGAGGTCAGCAGCCGGAAAGCTGGCGTTCTCTATATATGACGCAGATTGGACGCGATACAGCCGGGCTGCCATTTCAACCGCCGATTGGCGTGGAAACAGGCGAAAATCGGTTGGCCCAATTGCCGGATGGGCCTAGTTCTGAACCATGCATCCAAGTTCACCACAGGCTGATGCTCCCATCGTGGAACTGGCGTCGGCTTCGCCGCCGGGACTGCTGACGCTATTCCTTGCCTTTGCGAAGATGTCCCTGGCCGGTTTCGGTGGCGTTCTGGTCTGGGCGCGCCGGGCGATCGTCGAGCAGCATGGCTGGATGACGCCCGAGGAATTCAACGAGACTTTTGCGCTTTGCCATTTTTTGCCAGGGCCGAATATCGTCAATCTGTCCGTGGTGTTCGGCGCGCGGTTTCGTGGTGTGCCTGGCGCCATTGCAGCCTTTGCGGGATTGCTGGGGCCACCGGTGCTCATCGTGACCATTCTGGCGATCTTGTATGCACGCTTTGGGGATATCGAAGCGCTGCGGCGCACACTTGCCGGCGTATCTTGCGTTGCGGTCGGACTGCTGTTCGCTGTGATTTTCCGAATGATGCTGCCGCTTCTGAGGAAGCGTGAGCCGGTCAGTTTGGCGCTGCTGGTCGCCGTTTTCGTCGCAGTGGGCGTGATGCGATGGCCGTTGCCGACGGTCCTTCTGGTGTCGATTCCTGTCAGCATCGGCCTGACCATCGTGACGCGACGGCGGTCGGCCGCATGAATGATACGAACTCCGGATCGCTGCTCACGCTGGCCTGGTCGTTCGGGCTGATGTCACTCTTTGCCGTCGGTGGCGCCAATTCGGCGATTCCAGAGATTCATCGGCTTGCGGTCGATGTAAACCATTGGATGTCCGACAAGCAGTTTGCCGATGTGTTTGCGATCTCGCAGCTGTCACCGGGGCCGAACGTTCTCATTGTGACACTGATCGGTTATCAGGTGGCCGGCGTCATGGGCGCATTGGTCGCAACGCTGGCCATGTGCGGGCCGACAGCTGTGTTTGCTTATTATGTCAGCCAATTGCTTTCGCGATCGGGCCACGCACAGTGGCCGGGGATTGTGCAGGCAGCGTTGGTGCCCTTATCAATAGGTCTCATGAGCGCGAGCGGGCTGGTTCTGCTGTTCGCTTCCGACACCACCTGGACGGCGTTTCTGGTAACGGGGAGTGCCGCCGTTTTGGCGTTTGCCACGCGGCTTAACCCGCTATGGTTGTTAGTTGCCGGAGGCCTTATTGGTTTTGCTGGCGTTCTCTGACGAAAATCGCTAGCAAGCTTGACCACGGAGCCGTTGGGCGGTCTCCGAACGATGTTGTTTGAGCTACAGGCTCGTAACAGGGGAACGTACCAATGAGTGATGCGCCGAGCCATGCGCCGGAAAAATCTATCTTACCGAGCTGGGTCAAAGGCCCTCAGGACTTTGTCGGCGGCCTCGCTTTGGTGGCGATTGCTGCATTTGCTCTGTGGGCATCCAGTGATCTGCAGGGCATGCATGGCTTCTCGTTCGGTGCAGGTACCGCGCCGCGGATGTTTGGCATTCTGCTGCTGGGTCTGGGTGCGGCCGTGACCGTCGTTGGCGTTTTCACGGAAGGCCCCACGCTCGCCAAGTTCCACTGGCGCGGTCCGCTCTTCGTCGCGCTTGCGATCCTGTGCTTTGCGCTTTGCATTCGCCCGATGGGGATGATCTTCTCCGCGATGGCGAGCTTCCTGATCGCGGCGCTCGGCTCGACCGAGACGCGCTGGAAGGAAACCTTCATCGTCGGCGCCTGCCTCACGGCAGGCTGCGCTTTGCTATTTCCGTACGCGCTTGGTCTGCCTCTGCAGATGTGGCCGACGTTTCTGATCCGCTGAAGGCGAGGGCGCTATGGGTGATCTGTTTTCCAATCTCGGTCTCGGCTTCGCGACCGTCTTCCAGTTTGTGCAGTGGGCGCCGCCTTTCCTTGGTGGCCTGTCGGTTCCGATTCCGATCAACATTCTGCTCTGTCTGATCGGTGCGCTGGTCGGCACGCTGGTCGGCGTGTTGCCCGGTATCGGCACCATCGCCACGGTGGCCATGCTGCTGCCGATTACGTTCGGTCTGCCGCCGGTCGGCGCGCTGATCATGCTCGCCGGCATCTATTACGGCGCGCAGTATGGTGGCTCGACCACGTCGATCCTTGTCAATATTCCCGGCGAAGCCGGTTCCGTCGTCACCGCGCTCGACGGTTTCCAGATGGCCAAGCAGGGCCGCGCTGGTCCGGCACTTGCGATCGCGGCCATCGGCTCGTTCTTCGCGGGTTGCGTATCGACGGTGCTGATCGCCGTGCTCGGCGCGCCGTTGACCAAGCTTGCGCTGGCTTTCGGACCCGCCGAATACTTCTCTTTGATGGTCCTCGGTCTGATCTTCGCGGTGGTGCTCGCCAAAGGCTCAGTACTGAAGGCGATCGCGATGATCGTGTTCGGCCTGTTGCTGTCGATGGTCGGTTCCGATATCGAGACCGGCGCCTCGCGCATGTCGTTCAACATCCCCGAACTTGCTGACGGCCTTGGCTTTGCCACGGTCGCCATGGGCCTGTTCGGCTTTGCCGAGATCATCCGCAATCTGGATGCTGGCGGCGAGGAAGATCGGCAACTGGTTCAGCAGAGGGTCACGGGCCTGATGCCGACCAAGAAGGACATGAAGGACTCCGCGCCAGCCATTCTGCGCGGCACCGTGCTCGGTTCCATCCTCGGCATTCTGCCGGGTGGTGGCGCGGTCATTGCGTCTTTCGCGGCCTATACGCTTGAGAAGAAGCTGTCGAAGCATCCGGAGCGGTTCGGCCGTGGTGCCATCGAAGGCGTTGCTGCGCCGGAAAGCGCGAACAATGCTGCAGCGCAGACCTCGTTCATTCCGCTGTTGACGCTCGGCATTCCGCCCAATGCGGTGATGGCGCTGATGGTTGGTGCGATGACCATTCATGGCATCGTGCCCGGTCCGCAGGTGATGCAGAAGCAGCCCGAACTCGTCTGGGGCATGATCGCCTCGATGTGGGTCGGCAATCTGATGCTGCTCGTCATCAACCTGCCCATGGTCGGCATCTGGGTTCGGCTGCTTCGTGTGCCGTATCGCCTGATGTTCCCGTCGATCGTAGTGTTCTGCAGCATCGGCATCTATTCGGTGAACAACGCACCGATGGACGTGGTGCTCGCAGGCGTATTCGGTTTGCTCGGCTACTGGCTGATTAAGCACGACTTCGAACCGGCTCCGCTGCTGCTCGGCATGGTGCTTGGCCCGCTGATGGAAGAAAACCTGCGTCGTGCTCTGCTGATCTCGCGCGGCGATGCGACGGTGTTCTTCACCCGTCCATTGTCGGCCAGCCTGATGGCGATCTCGGCGTTCCTGCTAATCCTTGCGGTGCTTCCCGCACTGCGAAAGAAACGCGACGAGGTCTTCGTCGAATCCGAGAGCTGACGAAGCTCTCCACGCATCTGCGTCGTTACGCCACGGCCCGAAGTCGAATAGACTTCGGGCCTTTGCTTGTATTCAGTCCCGCGACTGTCGGCATTTCGCGGCAAAAACATTACTGGAGGGAAACAAATGAAGCTGTTCAATCGCAGGGTTGCGATCAGTGGCCTAGCGGCAATTGTCGGCCTTGGCGCATTCGCAACTTCTGTTCAGGCGCAGGAATACCCGACCCGCAACATCACGATGATCGTGCCCTTCGCGGCCGGTGGCCCGACCGATGTGATCGCGCGCATTGTCGCTGCAGATATGTCGAAGACGCTCGGCCAGCAGATCATCATCGAGAACGTTGTCGGCGCCGGCGGCACCACCGGCGCGACGCGTGCGGCGCGTGCGGCCAATGACGGCTATACGATCATCACCGGCCACATGGGCACCCATGCTGCCGCCGTGCCGCTGTATCCGAAGCTTGCTTATCACCCCGAAAAGGATTTCGAGCCTGTTGCACTGCTCGCCGGCACGCCGATCCTGATCCTGGCAAAAAAGGACTTCGCGCCGAAGGACCTCAAGGAATTCGTCACCTATGTGAAGGCGAACAGCGACAAGCTGAACATGGCTCATGCCGGCGTCGGCTCGGTGTCGTATTCGTCCTGCGAATTGCTGAGCTCGGTTCTGGATATCAAGCCGACCGGCGTTCCGTTCAACGGCACCGGTCCGGCGATGAACGCGCTGGTCGGTGGTCAGGTCGACTATATGTGCGACCAGATCGTCAACGCGGTTCCGCAGATCAAGGGTGGCACCATCAAGGCCTATGCCATCGCGACGCCTGATCGTAACCCGTCGCTGCCGGACGTCCCGACGACCACCGAAGGCGGTCTGCCGAAGTATCAGGCCTCCGCTTGGAACGCGATCTTCGCGCCCAAGGGCACGCCTGCGGCGATCACCGCCAAGCTGAATGCCGCCGCCGCCAAGGCGCTGGACGACGAGAACGTGAAGAAGCGTCTCCTCGATCTCGGCTCGGACATTCCGAAGCCGGAGGCCCGGACCCAGGCCGCACTCGGTGAGCTGGTGAAGAGCGAAGTTACGAAGTGGTCGGCGGTGTTGAAGCCGGCGATGTGATCGGGAACCGGCTAACCGGTTGATTTCAAGGGCTGGATCCCCAGGGGATCCGGCCCTTGTCGTTTGCCGGGCAGGGACACACTTTTCCGGGTATAATCCGGGAATCGGCGTGTCCGGCCACCGGCCAAGGCGATAAGTTCGCCCGTTCACAAGCCCGCAAGATCGACCATGAACCAGTATCACGACCTGCTAGAGCGAATCCTGAGCGACGGCGCCGAGAAGCACGACCGCACCGGCACCGGCACGCTGTCGGTGTTCGGCCATCAGATGCGCTTCAAGCTCAGCGATGGCTTCCCCGTCCTCACCACCAAGAAACTGTCGCTGAAGGCGATCATCCACGAGCTGCTCTGGTTCCTCGCGGGCGATACCAACATCAAATATCTCAAGGACCACGGCGTCTCGATCTGGGATGAATGGGCGGACGCCAATGGCGATCTCGGCCCGGTCTATGGCTCGCAGTGGCGCTCATGGCCCACGGCAGATGGCCGCAGCATCGATCAGATTGCCAACGTCATCGACATGATCAAGCGCAACCCGGACTCGCGCCGGCTGATCGTAACGGCGTGGAATCCGGCCGAGATCGACAAGATGGCGCTGCCGCCATGCCATTGCCTGTTCCAGTTCTATGTCGCCAACGGCAAGCTTTCCTGCCAGCTCTATCAACGCTCGGCCGACGTCTTCCTGGGCGTACCCTTCAACATCGCGTCCTACGCGCTGCTGACGATGATGATCGCGCAGGTCACGGGCCTGAAGGCCGGCGACTTCATCCATACGCTTGGCGATGCCCATCTGTACTCCAATCATCTGGACCAGGCGCGGCTGCAGCTAACGCGGGCGACGCGTACGCTGCCGGTGATGAAGATCAATCCGGACGTGAAGGACATCTTCGCGTTCCGCTATGAGGACTTCACCCTCGAAGGCTACGACCCGCATCCGCATATCAAGGCCGAGGTTGCGGTTTGATCGCAATGACGGCAGCCCCTCAGATCGTTCTCATCTACGCCGTCGCCGAGAACGGCGTGATCGGGCAGGGCGATGCCATTCCGTGGCGGCTGAAGTCGGATATGCAGCGCTTCAAGGCGCTGACCATGGGTAAGCCGATCGTGATGGGGCGCAAGACATACGAGTCGTTTCCGAAGCGGCCGCTGCCGGGACGCACCAATATCGTCATCACGCGCAATGCGGGCTATCAGGCCGCAGGAGCCCTCGTCACTACGTCGCTTGCCGATGCGCGCGCGGTGGCGACTGGCGATGCGCTGCGGCGTTTGGTCGCCGAGATCGCCGTTATCGGCGGCGCCGAGATTTATGCCCGGTGGATGGGGATCGCCGACCGCCTCGAAGTTACGGAGGTTCATGCGAACCCGGTTGGCGACACCTTTATGCCGCCAGTCGATCTCACTGTGTGGGAAGAAGTTGCCCGCGTCAGGAATGCCGCTGCGGGTGAGGACAGCGTCGATTTCTCCTATGTGACATATTGCCGGAGAGCGCCCCGTTAACTGCGTTTTCCGCCCGTTAACATTGACTTTTGCGGCCTTGGGCATAGCTCCAGCGATCAAGAACCCCGCGTTGTAAGAGCTGGGGTCGTCCCCTATAAAGCCATGCAGACGTGGCGAGACCGGTATGTCCGGCCGCGCAGAGGAGAGTGTTGAATGCCGTGGAAGAATCAAGGCGGAGGCCCATGGGGCTCTGGTCCGAAGGGACCTTGGGGTTCTGGTCCACAATCGTCCGGACCGAGGCCGCCTGATCTTGAGGATCTGCTGCGCAAGGGGCAGGACCGTCTGCAGTCGTTGTTGCCCGGCGGCTTCATCAGCGGCATGGGCATCGCGCTCGTGCTTGCCGTGGCGCTCGTGATCTGGGGTCTGTCCGGTTTCTTCCGCGTGCAGTCCGAAGAGCTCGGTGTCGTGCTGCGCTTCGGCAAGCATGTGCGTACCGTGCAACCCGGCCTGAACTATCACCTGCCTTATCCGATCGAGACCGTGCTGTTGCCGAAGGCGCTGCGCGTATCGACGCTGTCGGTTGGCATGTCGATCATGGAAGACACCGGCCGCCGTGGCCGCAGCATCCGCGATGTGCCGGAAGAAAGCCTGATGCTCACTGGCGACGAGAACATCGTCGATGTCGATTTCACCGTGTTGTGGCGCATCAAGCCCGACGGTGTCGGCAACTTCCTGTTCAACATCCAGAACCCCGAAGGCACCGTGAAAGCGGTGGCCGAAAGCGTGATGCGTGAAGTGGTTGGCCGCGCCAACATTCAGCCGATCCTCACCGGCGCACGCACCACCACCGAAAGCCAGGTGCAGGAACTGATGCAGAAGACGCTCGACGGCTATAGCGCCGGCGTCCTGATCCAGCAGGTCCAGCTGCAGAAGGTGGATCCGCCGGCACAGGTGATCGATGCATTCCGTGACGTGCAGGCGGCGCAGGCCGACGCCCAGCGTCTGCAGAACGAAGCCCAGACCTATACCAACCGCGTCGTTCCCGATGCGCGCGGTCGTGCTGCGCAGATCCTGCAGGTCGCCGAAGGCTATCGCGAACAGGCGATCGCCGAAGCCAAGGGCCAGAGCGCGCGCTTCCTGAAAGTGTATGACGAGTACAAGAAGGCGCCGGACGTGACCCGTCAGCGTATCTATCTCGAAACCATGGAGCGGATCCTCGGCGGCGCCGAGAAGCTGGTCTATGACGGCGGCCAGGGTGCCGGCGCTTCGCAAGGCGTCGTGCCTTATCTTCCCTTGAATGAACTGACGCCGCGGCGTCAGCCTCCGGCGCCATCTGGTCAGCCTCAGCAGAGCGGGAGCACCCGATGAAAACCGGCATCTCAGGTATCGTTGCACTGATTGTAGTGCTGGTGCTGGTCATCGTGGGCTTCGGCTCGATCTATACGGTGCGCCAGACTGAACAGGCCCTCGTGGTGCGGCTCGGTGAGCCGGTTCGCGTGGTCACCGAGCCCGGTCTGAACTTCAAGATCCCGTTCATCGACAGCGTGATCTCGATCGACAAGCGTATCCTCGATCTGGAAAACCCGGCTCAGGAAATCATCGCCAACGACCAGCGTCGTCTGGTGGTCGATGCCTTCGCCCGCTACAAGATCAAGAACGCGTTGCGCTTCTACCAGAGCATCGGGTCGATCCAGGCGGCGAACATCCAGTTGACCACGCTGCTCAACGCGGCCATGCGCCGTGTGCTCGGCGAGGTCACCTTCATCCAGATCGTGCGCGACGAGCGCGAGAACCTGATGAACAAGATCCGCGAACAGCTCGACAAGGAGGCCGACGGCTACGGCATCTCGGTCGTCGACGTTCGTATTCGCCGCGCCGATCTGCCCGAGGCCAACAGCCAGGCGGTGTATCAGCGGATGCAGACCGAACGTCAGCGTGAAGCTGCCGAGTTCCGCGCGCAGGGCGGCCAGAAGGCGCAGGAGATTCGCTCCAAGGCCGATCGTGAAGCAACGGTGATCATCGCCGATGCGAACTCGACGGCTGAACAAACCCGCGGTGCAGGCGACGGCGAGCGCAACCGCCTGTTCGCCGAATCCTACGGCCAGGATCCGGAGTTCTTCGCGTTCTATCGCTCGATGACGGCTTACGAGAACGGATTGAAGAGCAACGACACCCGCTTCCTGCTGCGGCCGGATTCGGAGTTCTTCCGCTTCTTCGCCAATCCGTCGGGAAAGCCCCCCGCGGCAAAGCCGCAGTAACGGTGTCAGTCAAGCTTACGCAGATACCTGTTTTGCGTTCGCTGTCACTCTGATCTAAGGATGAGGCGCGCCATCGTGGTGCGCCTCATTTGTTTTCAGAAAAGCGCCAAGAAAACTGCCAAGAAACTACGGCCAGGGTGCGAACGTTCGGGAGTGGAAGTCGGATGAGGTCCATAGCGTTTGCCGACTTCCTCATCGGCATCGGAATCCTGTTCGTATTCGAAGGCATCCTGTTTCTGGCATTCCCCGGATGGATGCGTCGCGCCATGAAGAGCGCGCTGCACAGCCCTGATAATATCCTGCGCATCGCGGGCCTGGTCTCGGCGGTCGGTGGCCTGATCCTGATCTGGGCAATCCGGCACTAGCGGCCTTCGTCGGGAGTTCGAAAAGCTCTTCCCGATCAACGTGATCGTGCACGCTTACGTCCGCATTCCGCCGCAATCCGCGTCCCAGATGGGCCACCCGGATGGCCCGCGCGAAGGCTTGCGCGACGTCGCCGTTCGGGCGCACTCTCGGCCAAATTTGCCGACTCTCTTTTGGAGACGTTTCCGACATGTCCATCGCTCATCCCTTTCTGAGCCCCGCTTCGCGCCGCGCGTCGTCTGCGGGCCTACGTCCGCTGCTGGCGGCGCTCGCATTTGGTGCCGCCGTTGCCACGTTTTCCGCGCCGGCCTCGGCCCGCGGGCCGGACGGCATCGCCGATATCGCGGAGAAGGTGATCGATTCCGTGGTCAATATCTCGACCACGTCCACCGTCGAGGCGAAGAACAGCGACAAGGGCGAGGGCGGTGGCCGCGGGGCGATGCCGCAACTGCCGCCAGGTTCGCCGTTCGAGGAATTCTTCGACGACTTCTTCAAGAATCGCGGCGGTCGCCCCGGTGGCGAGAAGAATGGCGGCATGCAGCCGCGCAAGACCAATTCGCTTGGCTCCGGCTTCATCATCGACGCATCCGGCATTGTCGTCACCAACAACCACGTCATCGATGGCGCCGACGAGATCACCGTCATCATGAATGACGGCACCAAGATCAAGGCAGAGCTGGTCGGCGTCGACAAGAAGACCGATCTGGCGGTGCTGAAGTTCACCCCGGTAAAGCCTGTGGTCGCCGTCAAGTTCGGCGATAGCGAGAAGCTGCGCCTCGGCGAATGGGTGATCGCCATCGGCAATCCGTTCTCGCTTGGCGGCAGCGTCACCGCGGGCATCGTCTCGGCGCGTAACCGCGAGATCAGCAATAACAGTCCCTATGACAGCTACATCCAGACCGACGCCTCGATCAATCGCGGCAATTCGGGCGGGCCGCTGTTCAACCTCGATGGCGAAGTGGTCGGCGTGAACACGCTGATCATCTCGCCCACCGGCGGCTCCATCGGCCTCGGCTTTGCCGTGCCGTCGAAGACCGTGGTCGGCGTCATCGAGCAGCTGCGCGAATACAAGGAAGTCCGCCGCGGCTGGCTCGGTGTACGCATCCAGCCGGTCACCGACGAGATCGCCGAGAGCCTGAACATCAAGCCCGCGCGCGGTGCGCTGATCGCCGGCGTCGATGACAAGGGTCCCGCCAAGCCTGCGGGCCTCGAGCCCGGCGACGTGGTCATCAAGTTCGACGGCCGCGACGTCAAGGAGCCGAAGGACCTGTCGCGCATCGTCGCCGGCACCGCCGTCGGCAAGGCCGTCAATGTGCTGATCATCCGCAAGGGCAAGGAAGAAACCAAGCAGGTCACCCTCGGCCGTCTGGAAGACGACAAGCCTGTGCAGGCCTCGATCAAGGCGACGCCGGAAGCCGAGAAGCCGGCAACCCAGAAGGCGCTGGGCCTCGATCTCACCGGCCTCAGCAAGGATCTGCGCACCAAGTACAAGATCAAGGACAGCGTGAAGGGCGTGATCGTGACCGGCGTGGATGCCGGCTCCGACGCTGCCGAGAAGCGCCTGTCCGCCGGTGATGTCATTGTCGAGGTCGCGCAAGAAGCCGTCACCAACGCCGCCGACGTCAAGAAGCGCGTCGACGCGTTGAAGAAGGATGGCAAGAAGTCGGTGCTGCTGCTGGTGTCGAACGCCGAAGGCGAGCTGCGCTTTGTTGCGCTGAGCGTGCAGTAGGGCGCTGTCGCGATTGTAGGATGGGGTGAGCGTCTTCGCGAACCCCATCGCGGTCATCGCGTGTGTTGATGGGTTTCGCTCCGGCGCAAGCGCGCCTGCGCTCACCCCATCCTACGGCCTGACGCTTCGGCCTCATCGGATTCAACTGTCAAACAGCCACTGCTTCAGACATGCGACATCGCCCCTGTTGTTTGCGGCGCGGGGGCGCCGTCGTCTCTTGCATTCCCGCCCCCTTGCGAGAGGGCGTGCGGAACGCCGGGTGCCCGATGCACCCCTGGGCCTGATGCCGATGCGGTCTTCCGCAAGGGTATGCATCAGGACTTTCGGAAGCACGGGCGATTGCCCGACGTTCCGCCTGCGGTGTTTTGTCGACTTGCTGAAT
>NZ_JBGMOE010000199.1:0-36351 GCF_041424195.1 Tardiphaga sp.
TTCGCCGATGAACCGGAATCCCTCCAGATTCAATAAATTCGTGAACCGCTCTAGCTGTTAAACGATCCCGTCGACTTCACCTGATCGCGCAGCAGGAACTTCTGGATCTTGCCCGTCGATGTCTTCGGGATCACGCCGAACACCACCGCCTTCGGCGTCTTGAAGCCGGGCATCTGGTTGCGACAGAAGGCGATGATGTCGGCCTCCGTCGCCGTGGCGTTCGTCTTGAGCTCCACGAAGGCGCACGGCACTTCGCCCCATTTCGCGTCGGGCTTGGCGACCACGGCCGCGAACAACACGGCCGGGTGCTTGTAGAGTACGTCCTCCACCTCCACCGACGAGATGTTCTCGCCACCGGAGATGATGATGTCCTTGGAGCGGTCCTTGATGGTGACGTAGCCGGCGGCGTCGAGCACGCCGAGATCGCCGGTGTGGAACCAGCCGCCTTCGAACGCCTCCTTGGTGGCCTTCTCGTTCTTCAGATAGCCCTTCATCACGATATTGCCGCGGAACATGACCTCGCCGATGGTCTCGCCGTCGCGCGGCACTTCCTGCATGGTCTCGGGATCGATGACTGTCACGGCTTCCTGCAGGTGATAGGGCACGCCCTGGCGGCGCTTCAGGTTGGCGCGCTCATCGGCGGGCAGGGCATCCCAGCCGGGCTGCTCGGCACAGACCGAGGCGGGGCCATAGACTTCGGTCAGGCCATACACATGCGTCAGCTTGATGCCGATCCTCTCGGCGCCCGACAGCACCGCCATCGGGGGCGGGGCGCCGGCAATCGAGCCCTGCACCAGCGGACCGCCGGAATAGACCGGCGCGTCGGGCGCATTGATCAGCGTGTTGTAGACGATCGGCGCGCCCGACATGTGGGTGACACCGTGTTCCCGCATCAGCGCGAAGATCTTGGTGGGATCGACCTTGCGCAGGCAGACATTGACGCCAGCGCTCGCCGCAACGGTCCAGGGGAAGCACCAGCCGTTGCAGTGGAACATCGGGAGGGTCCAGAGATAGACCGGATGCTGGCCGAGGCCGGCGGCGAGAATGTTGGAGACGGCGTTGAGGTAGGCGCCGCGGTGATGGGTCACGACGCCCTTCGGATTGCCTGTGGTGCCCGAGGTGTAACCGAGCGCGATGGCGTCCCATTCGTCGAGCGGGAAGGCGCTGGTGAAATCGGGGCTGCCTTCGGCAAGGGCAGCTTCATATTCGAGTTCCCCGATCCGCTGGCCGCCGCCATAAGACACATCGTCGACGTCGA
Organism: Tardiphaga sp.; assembly: GCF_041424195.1. Classification (NCBI taxonomy): domain Bacteria; kingdom Pseudomonadati; phylum Pseudomonadota; class Alphaproteobacteria; order Hyphomicrobiales; family Nitrobacteraceae; genus Tardiphaga; species Tardiphaga sp. Next base: position 1,259 of record NZ_JBGMOE010000199.1, read on the forward strand.
TCACGGCCGGCTTCGGCCCGGTCATCAGTGTGAGGGCTTCGCTGATCACGCCGGAGAATTCCGGATCGACCAGCAGCAGCCTGGCGCCGCCATGGTCGAGCTGGAATGCAATGGCCGCGGCGTCGAGCCGGATGTTGAGCGCGTTGAGGACGGCGCCGGCCATGGGCACTGCGAAGTGGACTTCGTTCATCGCGGGCAGGTTCGGCAGCATCGCCGCGACGGTGTCGCCGCGTCCGATGCCGCGCCCGGTCAGGAACGAGGCGAAGCGCCGGCAGCGCTCATAGGTCTGTGCCCAGGTGAAGCGGCGGCCCTCATAGACGGTACTGGTCAGGTCCGGATAGACCGCCGCGCTGCGCCTGAGAAAGCTCAGCGGCGACAGCGGCACGAAGTTGGCCGGGGTCTGGTCGAGGCCGACGCTATAAGCGCCTTGATCTGGGATCATTTTGACACTCTTTTATTTTAATCAGTTAGTTATGGAGAATATCTCGCTTATCAGTTTATCGCAGGAATGATCTTCCAAAGGCACGCGAGATATTGGTCGCAATCTTCTGAAATCGAACGGTTTTAAAGGAATCCGATCGAAATCCAGGGGAAGATCGCGACGATGATCAGGCCGATCAGCAGAGCCAGCAGATAACCGAGGATCGGCTTGATGCCTTCCGCCGGATCGACGCGCCCGATGGCGCAGGCGGCATAATAGCCGACGCCGAACGGCGGTGCGAACAGGCCGATGCCCATGGCGAGGATCACGACCATCGCATAATGCACCTCATGGACGCCGACCAGGCGGGCGATCGGAAACAGCAGGGGGCCGAACAGCACGATGGCCGGGATGCCCTCGAGCACGCTGCCGAGGATTACGAAGGCGACGATGGAGACCGCGATGAAGGTGGCGCCGCCGCCCGGCAGGCCGGTCATGGCCGCCGCCAGCGAGCGCGAAAAGCCGGACTGGGTGAGGCCCCAGGCCATCCCGGTCGCGGTTCCGATGATCAGCAGGATTGCGCCGGAGAGACAGGCCGTATCGACCAGCATCGGCTTCAGCCGGCTCCAGTCGAACTGGCGATAGATCAGGAGGCCCGCGAGCACGGCATAGACGATGCCGATGGTGGAGACCTCAGTGGCGGTCGCCACACCCTCGACCACGGCGGCGCGGATCACGAAAGGCAGCGCGATGGCTGGCACCGACACGATGAATGCCTTGCCGATGTCGCGGCCTGACGCCCGTTTGACGTGGCTGAGATCCTCGCCGCGATAGCGCCACCACACCAGCGCGCCCAGCGTGATCGCAAGCACCACGCCGGGCAGCAACCCGCCGGTGAACAGCGCCGAGATCGAGACGCCTGTGACAGAGCCGATGGTGATCAGGACGAGGCTCGGCGGAATGGTCTCGGTCTGCGCGCCAGTTGCCGCGAGGAGGGCGACCAGATCGCCCGGCTTGGCGCCGCGTTGCTTCATCTCCGGGAACAAAACCGGGGCCACAGCCGCCATGTCGGCGGCCTTGGAGCCGGAAATGCCTGACACCAGATACATCGCGCCGATCAGCACATAATGCAGCCCGCCGCGGACGTGGCCGAGCAGGCTGGCGAGGAACGCCACCATGGCGCGCGCCATGCCGGTCATCTCGATGAGCAGCCCCAGGAACACGAAAAGCGGCACCGACAGCAGGATCAGATGGCTCATGCCCTCGTCCATGCGGCCGACCAGCACCATCATCGGGGTGCGTGTGGTCAGCGCCATATAGCCGAAGATAGCGAGGCCAAATCCAAAGGCAATCGGCACGCCGGAGAACACGCAGAGCGCCACGACGCCGACGAAGAAGATGATCAGGTTGAGATTGCCGAGGGTGCGCAGCAAGGGTTCGGCGAGCCAGAATACAGCCATGATCGCCGCGACAGTCCCGAGCGCCATCAGCACGGTGCGGACCTGCCCGTAGCGCAACAGCCGCAGCACCGCGAAGACGACCATCAGCGAGATGCCGACCGGCAGCGCGGCCGCACGGAAGCTGTTGGCGATCTGCAGCGCCGGCGTCGTGATGTAGCTTTCCTCATAGGCGTATTCGTAGGACGGCACGACGATCATCAGCAGGAACGCCAGCGCCGCGCAGGTCCCGACGACATCGAGAAAGGCCCACATCCGGGGGCCGGCCGACGCCACCAGCGCGGTCATCCGCATATGTTCGCCGCGCCGGAACGCGACGGCGGAGCCGAGCATCGCAAGCCACAGGAACAGGATCGAGGACAGTTCGTCCGACCAGATCAGCGGACGATGGAAGCCGTAACGGGCCACCACGCCGATGAACAGGATGATCACCTCCGCCACCACCAGCAGCGCCGCGGGAATCTCGACCAGATGGCCGAGAGTGCGGTCGATGGATGTCAGGATGGCGTCGCGGCGGGAGAGGGGCGCCCTCTCCACGCTGGACGCCCCGCTTTCGAGGGCGGAGATGTCATGCACGGCCATAATGGTTCCGATCAGCCCAGCTTGCCGACGGCTTTCTCGAGGATGGCCCAGGCTTCGTCGCCATACTTGCCCTGCCATTCCTTGTAGAAGCCGGCCGACTTCAGCTTGTCGCGGAACGGGCCCGGCTCGAGCTCATTGAAGGCCAGGCCCTTGGATTCCAGCTCGCCGCGTAGATTGGCGTTGAGCTTGGCGACGTCCTCGCGCTCCTTCATGCCGGCGGCATTGATGTTCCTGGCGACGATGTCGCGCAGGTCGGCGGGCAGCTTCTCCCAGGCGCGACGGTTGGCCAGGAACCAGTAGCCGTCCCACATGTGGTTGGTCAGCGAGCAGTATTTCTGCACTTCATAGAACTTGGCGGTCGAGATGATCGCCAGCGGATTCTCCTGGCCTTCGACCACCTTGGTCTGCATCGCCGAATAGACTTCGCTGATATTGATCGAGGCGGGGGCGCTGTCGAACGCCTTGAACATCGAGGTCCACAGCGGCGACACCGGCACGCGGATCTTGAAGCCCTTCAGGTCGTCCGGGCTCTTGATCGGCCTGGTGGACGAGGTGACTTCACGGAAGCCGTTGTCCCAGATCTTGTCCATGACCACGAGATTGGCCTTGGTGATCTCCTTGCGGATATAGGCGCCGAGATCGCCGTCCATGGCCTTCCAGACCGTGTCGTAATTCGGGAAGGCGAAGCCGATGCCGTTGATCGAGGCGGCCGGTACCAGAGTGGCCAGGATCAGGCCGGACAGGGTGAAGAACTCGACGCCGCCGGAGCGGATCTGGCTCAGCATGTCGGTGTCGGAGCCGAGCTGGTTGTTGGGGAACACCTGCAGGTCAACCTTGCCGTTGGTCTCGGTCTTGATCGCCGCCGACATCTCGCGGGCGCGGATGTTCATCGGATGCGTATCGGGCAGGTTATTCGCATATTTGTAGACGTATTCGGCCTGCTGCGCGCGCGCGATAAATGGCATGCCGACGCCGCCAAACGCGGTCGCCGCGGCCGATGCCTTCAACAGAGTCCGGCGTGAAATCGTCATTTTGTTTCTCCCAACCACTTCTTTGTTTGTCTTTGTAAGGCGAAAAGCCCTTGTCGTCTGGTCATCATGCCCGGGCTGCCCGGTCAAGCCTTTTCGCTGTGCGACCAAAGGCCAAGCCCCAATAGCGGACGCTGGCGGACGGCTTTTGCACCGCGCGAATTTGTGGGAAGCATCGTGCGAACGAAGTCGCCGGCAGCCAAGACCGGCCAGAGACCGTCTGCAGGAAGCGCAAGGGACAGCATATGAGCAAGGATCACGGCGTAGCGATCATAACCGGCGGCGCCTCGGGAATCGGCCTGGCGGTCGCCAAGGCCGCCGTCAGCGAGGGCTGGAAAGTCCTGCTGGCCGACCTCACCCAGGACGCGCTGGACCGTGCCCGCGCGCAGGTCGACGCCATCAAGCCAGGCGTGACCCGCACCGTGGTGATGGATGTCGCCGACGAAGACGCGGTGATCGCCGGATTGAAGGATGGTGAAGCCGGCTTCGGCCCGGTGCGCGGTCTGGTGAATTCCGCCGGAATCGGCCGTCAGGTGCCGTTCTTCGAGACCTCCGTGAAACTGTTTCGCGAGATCCTCGACATCAATCTCGTCGGCACCTTTGCCGTGGCGCGTGAAGCCGGCAAGCTGATGAAGGCCCATGGTGGCGGCGCCATCGTCAATGTGGCGTCGGTGTCGGGCCTGCGCGGCAATATCGAGCGCGCGGCCTATGGCGCGTCCAAAGGCGGCGTCATCACGCTCACGCAGGTGATGGCCTGCGAACTGGCGCCACTGAAGATACGCGTCAACGCCATTGCGCCGGGCCCGTTCGAGACGCCGATGGTGCAGGAGATGCACACGGCCGCAACGCGTGAAGGCTGGATGCAGGTGGTGCCACAGCGGCGCTATGCCGAGCCGGAGGAGGTCGCCGGCGCCGCGATGTTCCTGCTGGATCACAACAAGTCGAGCTTCGTCACCGGGCACGTGTTGAACGTGGACGGTGGTTTTGCGGCCCATGGATTGCTGCCGAAATATCCGTAGTCAGCAACCAAGCTCCGTCGTGGCCGGGCTTGTCCCGGCCATCCACGGCTTTCTTCGCTCGCAACCCAGACGTGGATGCCCGGGGACAAGCCCGGGCATGACAATGGCGTTAGAGCGTTGGCCTTCGACATTCGCTATCACGGCAGCGCGGAACAAGGCGTCGCGTTCCGGGAGATCGCAGAGGTCATCGGCAAGCACCTGAACCTGCCGGTCGTGTCAAAGTCGCGCGATGAAGCCGCCGGTCACTTCGGCTGGTTCGCAGGTTTCTCGGCCATGGACGCACCGGCGTCCAGTGCCTGGACACAGCAGCAATTGGGATGGCAACCGACCCGGCCGGGATTGATCGCGGACCTCGATCACGTCAGATATTTTCGGCGGCTGAGGCCATATGCGGCCACAATGACGCGGGGCCACAAACCGGCTCAAATGGCCGTTGGTTCAAGCAGATACTGCAACAATTTGAGCTAAGTCCCTGGGATCGCTATGGGATAATATATTCCATAATATACCTTATGCGAATCCGAGTTGTGGCGTGCCGGACTGGTGGACGCCTTGTTCTTCCCGCTACCCCTGGAGCAGTTCGATCACCGGTTCGGGTTTGCCACTCCACACCATGCGATAGACGCTTCCCTGGGCCACCGATTGGACAGCGTGCGGAAACAACGCGGCAAGGCAAGTCCCGCCGGGCTGGCGGACTGATGGATAGATGATCCCATTCAGGCCGCGCACGCGCGCAGCTTCCGCCAATGCGTTCCCGGCCGGGTAGCCAATGGTCTTTTCCGGGTGCAAAGACTGATGCGTCGGATGCGGCCTCAGATCGACGAATTCGCCTGCGAAGCTCGCAAACATTTCCGCGTATTCGACCGTTGTGTTGAAGTCTCCGGCGGCTGCGAGCGCCTCCGTCAGGTGAAATCTGACCTCGGCCAGGCTGGTTTCGATTTCGAAGCCGGCATACCAGGCGCCACGTTCCGCACCGTTGAACCTGTTCGGTTCTCGAGGCTTCGCATAGGCGAACGAGGCGTTGATGAAGTGGGCGTGCGGGACGCCGTATACGAGCTCGTACGATTGCACCTCGCCTGCCCCTCGAGCCTGCGCGATGCGTCGGTTGCTCGTGGCACCTTCGATTTCGCTCAATACATCGAGTTCGGAAGCATCGACCAAATCATGCAGCACAGAATCCCGGAGCCGGGCGGTCGTCACGAGGCGAATGGTCCGCTCGAATCCCTGGCGGCTGATCGTCAAACCTTCAAGCATCGATCACAGGCCGCCGCGCACCGCATCGACGTAGCGCCGTGTCTCGAGCATGAGCGGAATGCCGCCCTCAATCATGGCATCGACCGGCGTTCGGCGCTGAAAGATCGGACCCTTGTTCGCCAGCTTCGGCCAACGCAACGCCATGTCATCGGCGAACAGAAGCCGTAGCCCCTTGTAAACGCCGATCACGGCTGACGCGCGCGTGAGTTGGTCCTGCGAGAGAGGTTGATCCCATGCCCCTCGCTTGATCCGATCCCATGTACTTTCAGATACGCCGAGCAACGTCGCAGCTTCAGCGTTGGTGAGCGCCCACTGCTCGACGATCTTCCGATATGCCTTGATGGCGACAGGCGACAATCGCTCACGGTCGGGTGCCTTCGTGAACGTCTGAATGTCGACGGGCGTAAGGGGCATCTGGATGCCGGTTGCTGCAATTTCGGCCATGATTCCCTCCCTCGCTCTCGATCACACATATCATCATTTGACGCGATATCAAGCGTCAATTGATGCTGTCGCCCGAGGCAGGATTTCCTCATCAGCGAGAGGTATCGCGCGGGCATCCTACTTGCGAACGAGATTCTGAATTTAATCAAATAATTTCAGCTGCTTGCGAAGAAGCCGCCTGATGGTTCACCAGCAGCCGACCCGTGTTTCCGCTACTTCCTGATCGCGTCGTAGACCAGCGTTTTCAGGATTGGCTGGATGCGACCACGTTGGGTTGGCGTCTGCACCATCAGGATCATCACCATGTCCTGGTCCGGATAGGTCCAGAAGTAAGTCCCGGCGGCGCCGCCCCAGGCCATCTCGCCAACGAAACCCGGCACGCCGTCTTCGCCGGGACCGGTGCGGACGCCGAAGCCGAGGCCGTAACCGAAGCCAGCGCCGGGATAGTAATAGGCCCAGGGTTTCACATCGCTAGCCGGCGCGACCTGATTCTGACGCATCAGTTGGACCGTTTCCGGCTTCAGGATGCGGGTGCCGTCCAGCGCGCCGCCATTGATCAGCATCTGCAGGAAGCGCGCGTAATCGCCCGTGGTGGCGTTGAGCCCGCCTCCTCCGGATTCCCATTTCCGCTTCACCGTAGGATTGCTGATGGTCTCGTTGCCGATGATGCGGTCGGTCGGCAGCGGCTGCGCGATCCTTGGTGCCTTGGCGGGATCGAGCACGTAGTAGCTGGTGTCGGTCATGCCCAGCGGATCGAACAGATACTGCTTCTCAAAATCGTATAGCGACTGGCCCGATGCGATCTCGATGACGCGGCCGAGCAGATCGGTCGAATGCCCGTAATCCCACACGGTGGCGGGCTGATAGGCCAGCGGCAGTTTTGCCAGCCGCGCTGCGAAATCGGCATTGTCGAAATCGCCGTCGAACAGGCCTGCATCAAGATAGAGCTGCGTGATCAGGCCGAGATCGGTGAAGGCCGAACTGATGCCGGACGACTGCCGCATCAGGTCGAGCACGGTGATCGGCTTCAGCGCCGGTGTGAAGTCGAGATAGGGTTTGCCGCTGGCATCCGTGCGCTCGGTCGCGACCTGCGGATGCGCGTAGGCCGGAATGTATTTGGCGACGGGATCGTCAAGCTTGAGCTTGCCCTGCTCGATCAGGATCATCGCCGCGGCTGATGTCACAGGCTTCGACATCGAATACAGCCGGAAGATCGTGTCCGTCGTCATCGGCGCCATAGTCGCGGGATCGCGGACGCCGAAGCCCTCATAATAGACCGGCTTGCCGTGATGCTGGATCAGCATGATCGCGCCGGCGAGATGGCCCTGGCCGACTTCGCGGTCGAGCATAGCGGTGACGCGGTTCAGTCCATCCTGGGAAAATCCGCTCAGGTCGGGCTTGTCGGTCAGCAGACTGGTGCCTGCCAATGCGGGGGTGACCAGCGCCGCCGCGATGGCGATGACGGACAGGAAGTCGCAAGATCGGCGCAAGATTGACACTGGATTTCCGCAAGCGGGCTTGAACACGGTCGGACGTTAACACCGAGATATTTCAGATGCTTGTCGGAAAATCACGCAATTTTCCGATATCGCGGTTTTACAGCGATCGGCAACATTGTGCGGATCACAAATGCGCATCGGGCTTGCGCACGCTTCCGGGCGGTGGAAACCGGATCGTGGTGCCCAAAGTGATCCAGTTGGAATTCTCCCCGGTGATGTTGCGGCCATAGATCACGTCGACCGAGAAAATGTCGTTGGGCCGATAGCGCACGCCGGTCTGGACGCGCGGCTGGATCACGCTGGCGAATTCGGCGTGACCCGCCTGCCCGTACAGTTCCACCGTGTATTGCAGCACATCGGTGAATTTCCAGTCGAAGCCGACGCCATAGGTGAAGTAGTGGCGATCGATGGTGCGATCCCACAGCCAGCCGGCATTGAGATTGATGCGCATGGTTTCGGAAAAGCGATAGGTCGCCGGAATTTCAGCGAAGACCGCCGTGTTCTGGCCGGTCATGGCGTCGAATGTGCCGCTGGCCAGCGCCGATACGCCGAATTTGCCGATGCCGGTCGGCTCGATATTGATCTTCGCTTTCGGCGCCAGCGTGGTGCTGAACTCGCCGTCGGAGCGGCTGTGATTGGTGAGCACGCTGAGTTCGACAGGGCGCGTGATCTCCACCACGCAGGACGGATTGGCCACCGCCGCGAAGTCGCGATTGGTGGCCATCGAGTACCAGCTCTCGACCTTGCAGGAGCCGAGGTCCGAAATATCCGCCGCATCGACCGCATAGGCGCCATTGGCCGCCTCCGCGTGACCAGCCGCCGCCAGCAGCGGCACGACCAGAACGAAGCCGAACAGAGCCAGCGCAGGAAAACGGGGAGCAGCCATGCTGCAGACCTAGCTGAGTCCCGAAATCCTCGACAGAACAATCGCGCCTCGCCTATTCTGCCGGTATGAGCAAACACCATCACGACCACGATCATTCCGAACTGTCGGAAATGGAGCTGCGCGTGCGCGCGCTCGAAACCATTCTGAGCGAGAAGGGCTATATCGATCCGGCCGCGCTGGACGCGATGATCCAGGCCTATGAAACCAAGATCGGTCCGCATAACGGCGCCCTGGTGGTGGCCAAGGCCTGGACCGATCCCGCCTTCAAGGAGGCGCTGCTGGCCGACGGCTCCGCGGCGGTCGGTACGCTCGGCCATGTCAGCCGCACCGGCGATCATCTCGTCGTGGTCGAGAACACGCCCGAGCGCCACAACATGGTCGTGTGCACCCTGTGCTCCTGTTACCCCTGGGAAATGCTCGGCCTGCCCCCGGTCTGGTACAAGGCCGCGCCCTATCGTTCCCGTGCCGTGAAAGATCCGCGCGGCGTGCTGGCAGACTTCGGCTTCACGCTCCCCAAGGATACGGAAATCCGTGTCTGGGATTCGACGGCCGAGACGCGCTTTCTGGTTTTGCCGATGCGCCCTGCAGGCACCGAGGGCTGGAGCGAAGAACGACTGGCTGAACTCGTCACGCGCGACTCCATGATCGGCACCGGCCTTGTCCTTACGCCGGGAGCGCCATCGTGAACGGCGTCCACGATATGGGCGGCATGGATGGTTTCGGCACAGTCGAGCCGGAGCCGAACGAGCCGATGTTTCATGCCGAATGGGAAGCGCGCGTGCTGGCCATGGTGCGTGCCATGGGCGCGACCGGCGCGTTTAACATCGATGCCTCTCGCTTCTATCGCGAGATGCTGCCGCCGGAGGTCTATCTCTCCAGCAGCTACTACAAGAAGTGGCTGCTCGGCCTCGAGGATATGCTGATTGAGCGCGGCTTCATCGCTGCAGACGAGATCAAGGCCGGCCACGCATCAGCGCCGCCCAAGCCGCTGAAACGCGGCAACTTCACCGTCGATAGTGTCGAGCGCGTGCTGACCCGCGGCTCGTTCACGCGCCCTGCTTCCGCGCCTGCCGCATTCAAGATCGGCGACCGCGTGCGCATGAAGAATATCCATCCGACAACGCATACGCGGCTGCCGCGCTATGTCCGCGGTCATGTCGGCGTGATCGAGCGCCTTCACGGCGCGCATGTCTACCCGGATACGGCAGCTCATGACCAGGGCGAAAATCCGCAGTGGCTTTATACCGTCGTGTTCGACGGCGCCGAACTGTGGGGACCCGATGGCGATCCGACGCTTAAGGTGTCGGTCGAGGCGTTCGAGCCTTATCTCGACCCCGCGTGATAGGCGGCGGCAGGTTCGGATCAAACCCGGCGTGGTTTGCCTCGGAGCGCCGGCGCATCGTCCGCCAGGTCCGCGAGTCCGGCAGGATCAATGACCGTCAAGCGGCCGCGACCGGCTTTCAGGATCTGCATCCGGTTCCAGGCCGAAACAGTGCGGCTGACCGTGAACAGAGTGGTGTCGCTCAATTCGGCCAGTTCCTGACGCGAAATTCTGAGTTCGATTGGAACACAATCACCGTCCGGATCTTCTTCGCGCAACAGACGCAGAACGATCCGTGCAATGCGTCGATCGGCGCTCTCACTCGTTGCCTCGTGAAGACGGCGCAACAGGTGATCGGTTTGCCGTCCGACAATACCGAGGACGTTGATCGCGAGCTGCGGGACAACATGCATTAGCCCGCTGAAACGATCCGCGGACCAGTACAAAATCTCGGTTGCGACTGTCGCGCTCAAGGTTGTCGGGTGAGAAAAATTGCCGAATGCCGATGCGGCTCCGACGAGACCGCCGTAGCGTATGAATTGCAGCGTTTTCTGCGCGCCATGCGCATCGATCATCGTCTTCTTGAGCTGACCATGGATGACCAGTGCGAGCATCTGCGGTGCGTCGCCCTGTTGCCAGAGCGTAAAACCGCAGCCCAGAAAGTGCTTTCTGCCGGCGTCGATGATGATGCCGCGTGCGCCCTCGTCCAGCCCCGCAAAAATCGGCGCACTACCAAACGATTTGCACATCTCACGATCCATTGCTCGCCTTTCAGAACGAGGGATCTCGCCGAGCAGTGTCGCAATCAAATAAAACTGTCATCAAAAGATCTGATGCGAGTAGCTCTGCACGACGACATCGCGATCAGAACAACGATATCAAATAATGCATCCGCAGAAGTTGTTATTTGATCCAGCGCAACGAAGGTGAGCGCTGTAGCAGGCATATTGCCCTCGCGCTAGGCGAGTCTCGCCTCTTCTCCAGGCATATGGTCGCAGACCGAAGGGGGAGCATAATGGTGACGAACCAGAACATCGCTCAGCCTGCAGAGGGTCGAAGATGCAATAGCCGCATGTCGGAGTTGCTCGTCTTTCTCACAATCGTCGTTCTCATCTGGCCCGTCGTCGCAGTGGGCGTGGTCGGCGGTTACGGCTTTCTCGTCTGGATGTACCAGCTGATTTTCGGCCCGCCCGGCCCACCTTTGCTTCACTAGGACTTCCACATGGCAGACAAACTCACCAGACGCGCTCTGTTGACGGGCGCGACCGTCGGCGCGTCCGCGCACGACAACGAACACATTTCCAGCGCCGTTGTGTCGGTGCTTCCGGCCCATATCGAAGCGGTATCTGCGCGGTTGTCGAGCCTTCCTGGCGTCGAGATCCATCACCGCACAGCCTCCAAACTCGTGGCCGTCCTTGAAGGGCCAGACAGCGGCGCGCTGGGTGCGATGCTCGCTGACATCTCATCATGGCCCGGCGTGCTCTCGGCCAACATGGTTTTCGAACAGCGTCTCGATTAGGAGAACGACGAATGCCCCTTTCGCGGCGAGATCTACTCAAGGCTCAGGCGGCGGCTGTCGCTGCAGCGGCGGCTGGCATCAACGTTCCGGCAGCCGCTCAATCGATTGCGGGTGGCGTCGGGGCACTGTCCATCAAATGGTCGAAGGCGCCGTGTCGATTCTGCGGAACCGGTTGCGGCGTCATGGTCGGCGTCAAGGACAACAAGGTCGTCGCCACCCATGGCGACACGCTGGCGGAAGTGAACCGCGGCCTGAACTGCATCAAGGGTTACTTCCTCTCCAAGATCATGTACGGCGCCGACCGCCTGACCACGCCCCTGCTCCGCAAGAAGAACGGCGTGTTCGATAAGAACGGCGAACTCACTCCGGTGAGCTGGGACGAAGCATTCGACACCATGGCGCAGCGCGCCAAAGCGACGCTGAAAGAAAAGGGACCGACTGCGATCGGCATGTTCGGATCGGGCCAGTGGACGATCCTCGAAGGTTATGCCGCGACCAAGCTTATGCGTGCGGGTTTCTGCTCCAACAATCTCGATCCCAATGCGCGGCATTGCATGGCATCTGCGGCCGTGGGCTTCATGCGCACCTTCGGCATGGACGAGCCGATGGGCTGCTATGATGACTTCGAGGCTGCCGATGCCTTCGTGCTGTGGGGCTCGAACATGGCCGAGATGCATCCGATCCTGTGGACGCGCCTCACCGATCGCCGCCTCGGCTATCCGCATGTGAAAGTCGCGGTGCTCTCGACCTTCACGAATCGCAGTTCCGATCTCGCCGACATCCCGATCGTGTTCAAGCCGGGTACTGATCTTGCCATTCTCAACTTCATCGCCAACCACATCATCTCGACCGGTCGCGTAAACACCGAATTCGTCAACAGCCACACGACTTTCGTAAAGGGCACGACGGATATCGGCTACGGGCTGCGTCCCGAACATCCGCTGGAGAAGAAAGCCCAGGGCGCAGCCACGGCCGCAGCGACGACGCCAATCGATTTCGCGGCCTATGCCGAATTCGTGAAGGACTATTCGCTCGAGAAGGTGTCGAAGCTGACCAGCGTCGAGCCCGGCTTCCTGCTGGAGCTCGCCGAGCTCTATGCCGATCCGAAGCGCAAGGTGATGTCGCTCTGGACCATGGGCTTCAACCAGCATGTCCGCGGCGTCTGGGCCAACCAGCTTCTCTACAACATCCATCTGCTGACCGGCAAAATCTCCGAGCCGGGCAACTCGCCGTTCTCGCTGACGGGCCAGCCATCGGCTTGCGGTACGGCGCGCGAGGTTGGCACCTTCGCGCACCGCCTCCCCGCCGATATGGTGGTGACCAATCCGGAGCACCGCAAGCATACTGAAGAAATCTGGCGCGTGCCGTATGGCCTCTTGCCCGACAAGATCGGTTATCACGCCGTCGAGCAGGACCGCATGCTGCATGACGGCAAGCTGAACTTCTACTGGGTTCAGGTGAACAACAATGTGCAGGCGGCGCCGAACAGTTCGCGCGAGACCTATCCGGGCTACCGCAATCCCGCCAACTTCATCGTCGTGTCGGAAGCCTATCCGACGGTGACGGCATTGGCTGCCGACTGCGTGTTGCCTGCGGCGATGTGGGTCGAGAAGGAAGGTGCTTACGGCAACGCCGAACGGCGTACCCATGTCTGGCGTCAGCTGGTCGACGCGCCCGGCCAGGCACGCTCGGATCTCTGGCAGCTGATGGAGTTCTCGAAGCGGTTCACGACGGATGAAGTATGGCCCGCCGCTCTCCTCGACGCCAACCCGAGCTACAAGGGCAAGACGTTGTTCGAGGTGCTGTATCGCAACGGCGAGATCGACAAATTTCCCGTCAGCGAAATTCCCGCTGACTATGGAAACCACGAGTCCAAGGACTTCGGCTTCTATGTGCAGAAGGGGCTGTTCGAGGAATATGCCACGTTCGGCCGCGGCCATGGCCACGACCTCGCCCCTTGGGACACCTATCATGAGGTGCGCGGACTGCGTTGGCCCGTGGTCAACGGCAAGGAGACCAAGTGGCGCTACCGCGAAGGCCTCGATCCTTACGTCAAGCCGGGCAAGAAGATTGAATTCACGGCAATCCCGACGGACGCGCGCGCATTATCGCCGTGCCCTACGAGCCGCCGGCCGAGTCGCCCGATGCTGAGTTTGATCTGTGGCTGGTGACCGGCCGCGTGTTGGAGCACTGGCATTCCGGCTCGATGACCATGCGCGTGCCCGAACTGTACAAGGCGTTTCCCGGCGCGCGCTGCTTCATGCATGCCGAGGACGCACGCGCACGCGGCCTCAACCAGGGCGCCGAGATCCGGCTGATGTCGCGGCGCGGTGAGATCCGCACGCGTGTCGATACGACCGGTCGCAACCGCATGCCCCGCGGCGTGGTGTTTGTGCCGTGGTTCGATGCCAGCCAGCTGATCAACAAGGTCACGCTGGATGCAACCGACCCGATCTCCAAACAGACGGACTTCAAGAAATGCGCGGTCAAGATCGTTTCGGCTTAAATGCGATGAAGGCAATCATCGCAGCAATCATCGGCGGCGCCATGGTGCTGGTGTCCGGCGCGATCTATGCGCAGTCAGTCCAGACTGTGCCGCGAGTCGTGCCGCGCCTCACCGGCGCAGCACAGCCGATGGGCGAAGTTCCTGCGCCGCCCTTCCCGCGGCCCGTCACCGACGACAAGCGCGTGATGCGTAACTATCCGGAGCAGCCGCCGGTCATCCCGCATTCAATCGAAAACTATCAGCTCACGTTGCGGGCCAATCGCTGTCTGGAGTGCCATCGTCGCGAATATACCGAAGGCTCCGGTGCGCCCATGATCAGCGTTACGCATTTCATGGATCGCGACGGCCAGATGCTCGCCGATGTGACGCCGCGACGCTATTTCTGCACGGCCTGTCACGTGCCGCAAACCGATGCACGTCCGCTCGTCCCGAACACCTTCACCGACATGAAGGCATCCGGCAGGTGAGCGCCATGAAGTGGTTGATAGCCAAGTTTCTGTGGTTCTGGCGCATCGCCAGCCGACCGGCCGCGCATATCAGTCTTGGCGTGCTGGCGCTGGGCGGCTTCATCGGTGGCGTGATCTTCTGGGGTGGCTTCAATACGGCGCTGGAAATTACGAATACCGAGAAATTCTGCACCAGCTGCCATGAGATGCGTGACAACGTGTATCAGGAGCTGCAGCGAACCCCGCATTTCGCCAATCGATCCGGTGTGCGTGCCAGTTGCCCGGACTGCCACGTGCCGCATGACTGGACTGACAAGATCGCTCGCAAGATGCAGGCGTCGAAGGAAGTGTGGGGCAAGATCTTCGGCACGATCTCGACGCGCGAGAAGTTCCTCGATAAACGCCTGGAGCTTGCCAAACATGAATGGGCGCGACTGAAGGCCAATGACTCGCTGGAATGCCGGAACTGCCATTCCGCGATCGCCATGGATTTCACCAAGCAGGCGCCGCGCGCGGCGACGATCCATGCCAAGTATCTCGTTACCGGCGAGCGTACCTGTATCGATTGCCACAAGGGCATCGCGCATGAATTGCCTGACATGACCGGAATCGAACCCGGCTGGAGCGCGCCTGCCGAGCTTCGCGACAGGCACAGCTATCATGTGCCGGACGTGGATCGGTTGTCGCGTTATCTGACATCCGTTCGCGAGATGTCTGCGGAATAGAGCGACGCGCCGCGTTGAGCGGCGCGTCCCTCCACTCAGTTGATCGTGACGTTGGCCTTCTCCATCACGCCCTTCCAGCGCAGGGTCTCGCTGGCGATGTATTTGGTGAACTCATCCTGCGGGATCGCCACGGCGACCGCGCCGAGTTCAGCCATCTTCTTCCTCGTCTCCGGCAGGCTCATGAATTCACGGATTTCCGCCGAGAGCTTGTCGACGATCGGCTTCGGCGTTGCCGCCGGCGCGATGAAGCCGTGCCAGGCGACAGCCTCGAAGCCCGGCAGGAATTCGGCGACGGCGGGCACATTCGCATCGAACTCGGCGCGCTTCGGCGTTGCCGTGGCGAGCATCGCCAGCTTGCCGGCGGCCACATGCGGCAGCAGCAGCGGGACATTGTCGAAGGCGATGTCGATCTGGCCGGATATCAGGTCGGTGACCATCTGGCTCGAGCCTTTGTAGGGCACATGCACCATCTTGGTCCCGGTCATCTGCTGGAACAGTTCGCCAGCAAGATGCTGAGACGTGCCGGGTCCGGCCGAGCCGAACGTCACCTTGTCGGGATTGGCCTTCATGTAAGCGATCAGCTCCGGCACGGTACGGGCCTTGATGCGATCGGGGTTCACCACCAGCACGTTCGGCACGATGCTGACCTGTGCGAACGCCACGAGATCCTTCTCCGGCTGGAACTGGAGCTTGGCACCATACAGCGTCGGTGCGATCGCCAGCGGCGAGGTGCTGGCCAGGCCGATCGTGTAGCCGTCGGGCGCCGCGCGGGCGACGCGGGTGACGCCGATATTGCCGCCGGCACCGCCGACATTCTCGACCAACACGGTGGCGCCTAGTTTCTTCTGCAGATTCTCCGACACCATGCGTGCGATGATGTCCACGGTGCCGCCGGCTGCGAACGGCACGACGATCGTGATCGGCTTGTTCGGATATTTCGCGTCTTGTGCGCTCGCCTGCCCCACGGCGCCGAAGGCGACGCAGGCGGCCATCAGGATCGATGTCATTCTCATTGGTATTTCCCCTTTTGATTTGATGATTTGAAGTCGTCGAAGCGTGTGATTTCCGCCTCTATGCATGCAGCACTTTTCCGGGATTCATGATGTCGTTCGGATCGAGCATTGCCTTGACGCTGCGGAGCAACCGCAGCTCGGTTGGCTTGGTGACGCGCGCCAGCCGCTCGCGATTGGCGATGCCGATGCCGTGTTCGGCACTGATGCTGCCGCCGAGCGCGCAGGTCTCTTCGTCAACGATGGTGTTGATGCCGCGGATCGTGTCCTGGATCTGATCCTTCTGGTTCTGCTCCAGGCCGGGGATGATCGCGAGAATATGGATGTTGCCGTCGCCGATATGGCCGTGCATCACGATGCGGGCATCGGGACGATAGGCGGCGATGCGTTTCTCCACCTGCGTGACGAACGTCGCCTGCTGCGACAGCGGCACGGCACTGTCATGCGAGATCACATAGCCGGCCTTCTTGCTGCCTTCCGATACGCTGTGGCGGATCTTCCAGAACGCCGCGGCCTGCGTCTCGCTGGAGGCCACCAGCGCATCGGTGATCAGCTCGCGCTCATAAGCGCCACTGAGCAACGCTTCGAGCGCTGCGTTCAGGTCGACCGACACCAGCGTATCGACCAGTTCGATCAGCACATACCAGGGCGTATCCAGCTCGAACGGGATGTTCACCAGCGGCAGGTTCTCGGCGATCACCTCGATCTGGCCGCGCGACATCACCTCGAAGGCGCCGATGCGGTCACCGAGTTCGGTGCGCGCCTGCGCGAGCAGATCGAGCACTGCCTCGATGCTGTTCAGCTTGGCGAAGGACACTGCCCTCGCCCGCGGCTTCGGAAACAGCTTCAGTACCGCGCCGGTGATGATGCCGAGCGTGCCTTCGGCGCCGATGAAGAGCTGCTTGGTGTCGAAGCCCGTGGAATCCTTGCGCAGCGCCGTCATGCCGTCGAGGATCTCGCCATCGGGCAGCACGACTTCAAGGCCGAGCGTAAGTTCGCGTGTGGTGCCGTAGCGCAGAACCGCGGTGCCGCCGGCATTGGTGGATAGATTGCCGCCGATCTGACAGGAGCCTTCGGCACCCAGGCTGAGCGGGAACAGGCGGTCGATGTCGTCGGCGGCCTTCTGGATGTCGGCGAGGATGCAGCCCGCATCCACAGCGATGCTATCGCCGAGGCGGCTGACGCTGCGAATGCGATTGAGGCGGTCGAGGCGCAGCACGATCATGTCGCGGTCGCCGAGCGGCGTCGCCGCTCCGCACATGCCGGTGTTGCCGCCCTGCGGGACGATGGCAATGCCGGCCGCAGCGCAGGCCTTTACGATGGCGGAAACTTCCTGCGTCGAGCCGGGCTTCACGACGGCGAGCGCTTGGCCGTGATAGCGGCCGCGCCAGTCCACCACATAGGGTTCGAAATCGCCGCCGGGGCCGATGACGTGGCGGGAGTCGCCGACAATGCCGGCGAGCGTTGCGAGAAATGCAGCGTGATCTGTCAATTCACTCTCCTCGTCACCGGAACGAGAGGTCGAGCAGACGGCCTTCGAACAGGCGATCGCGCGACGTTTCGAGATGGTGACGCATGGCCATGCGCGCCGCTTCGGCATCGCGGTCACGGATCGCTTCGTAGATACTGGTGTGTTCCTCGAACACCTGTTCAAGGCCGGGCCGCGGGCCCATCAGCGACAGGCCGTGCAGCTTCATGCCGACGGCGACGTGGTCCTTGAGGGCGTTCAGCGAGGTCGCGAAGTAATGGTTGTTGGTCGCCTCTGATACGGCGAGATGGAAGGCATAATCGGCGTCTTCCCGATGCTTGCGCTTCTTCGTCGCCTCGCGCAGCAGGCCGAGCGCTGCTGCCATCTTGCCGAGATTATCGTCGCTGCGTCGAAGCGCTGCAAAATTCGCGGCATCGGATTCCATGGTGATGCGGAATTCGAAGCAGCGCTGGATGTCGGCGATGGTTTCCACACGCGCAAAACCGAGCGGCGGTTGCTGCGCACGCATCTGCACGAAACTGCCTGCGCCCTGTCGCGAAACAATCAGGCCATCTTCACGCAACCGGCCGAGCGCTTCACGCAAGACAGGGCGAGAGACGTCGAACATGTCAGCAAGCTCGTGCTCGCCAGGGAGTTTCTGATCGGGTGCGTAGTCGCCATTGGCGATCCGTTGCGCGAGCTCGCCATAGACCTTGTCGACAAGCGAGTTGCCGGCGCTGCGCGGACGCGCCGCGTCAGGAAATTCAGGAGAATCAATCGGCTTCATGATCGGACGGACCGGGATTTGTAGGACATGGGCTTACGGGATCTGGCGGCGGAGCTTTCCTGCGGCAGTCCGATCGCTCGGGAGCGCTGTTGCATGGAAACATTTCCTCGCCTGGTTGCGGCGAACATGCGAGGGCGCGATCAACTTGTCAACATGTCAACAATACGTGATATGTCGCAGCCAGCGACATCTAATTGATATGTATCAACAAATTTAGCCGATTGGGTCGTAAGTCATATTGCGTCGCACAAATTCTGACAACTTGTCAGGCCGCGAAAATCATGGTCGAAGGCTCGCACAATCGGAAAGGACCAGGCGTGACCAACGGACTGAACGGCAAGGCCATCGTGATCATTGGCGCAAGCTCCGGCATCGGCGCCGCCGTGGCGAAGAAATTCGGCACGCTCGGCGCCCGGCTGATCGTGCACTACAACGGCAATCCGGAAGGCGCCGAAGAAGTGGTCGCGCATATTCGCGCGAGCGGCGGCAGTGCAGAGCTCCTGCGCGGCGATGTGTCCGAGCGCGCTGAAGCGGCGCGTGTGATCGACGAAGCCCACGCCAAGCTCGGCCGGATCGACGTGCTGATCAACAATGCCGGCGCCATGTTCGGCCGTACTTCCATCGCGAACGCCACCGACGAGCAGTATGACGACGTGATCGATCTCAATATCGGCTCGGTGTTCTTCGCCTGCCGCAAGGCCGCCAAGATCATGGAGACGCAGCGTTCAGGCTCCATCATCAACACCACGTCAGTTGCAGCCCGTAACGGGGGCAGCGGTGGCGCCGGCCTCTATGGTTCGGCCAAGGGTTTTGTCTCGACCATCACGCGCGTGCTGGCGAAGGAACTGGCTCCGTTCAACGTGCGCGCCAATGCGGTGGCGCCGGGCGTGATCATGACGCCGTTCCACCAGCGCTATTCGACAGCGGAGCAGCTCGAAGGCGCCCGCCAGGGCATTCCGCTCGGCCGGATCGGCACGCCCGAGGATTGCGTCGGTGCCTATCAATTCCTCGCCGACGAGACCATGAGCAGCTACATTACCGGCCAGGTCATCGAGGTGAATGGCGGCCAGATCATGCCGTAAGGTTCGACCTCTCCCCGCTTGCGGGGAGAGGTCGACGTCCGCATGCGCAGCATGTGGGCGTCGGGTGAGGGGGAGCCTGCGAGTGAAACTGAGAGTGCCCCTCACCCGTCGCGGACTTCGTCCGCGCCACCCTCTCCCCGCAAGCGGGGCGAGGGAAACACCAGAGCTTCGTTAGACGAACTCCTGCAACACGCATCCGAAAGAGCCCAACGATGACAGCCCCCTTCCCGACCGGCGTCTATTGCGCTGCTGCCACCCCCTTCAACGCCGACCTGTCGGTGGATCATGGACTGTTCACCTCACACTGCCAGCGCCTGCTCGACGACGGCTGCACCGGCATCGCGATGCTCGGCACCACGGGGGAAGCCAATTCGCTGTCATCGCGCGAGCGCATGGCGCTGCTGGACGCCGTGGTCAAATCGGGGATCTCGGCGTCGAAGCTGCTGCCGGGCACCGGCGTGGCCTCGATCATGGAAACAGTCGAGCTTACGAAGCACGCTGTCGCCAACGGCGTCGGTGCCGTCGTGATGCTGCCGCCATTCTACTACAAGGGCGTGTCCGATCAGGGCATCGTCGACGCCTATACAGCGGTGATCGAGCGCGTCAACGACCCACGCCTGCGCGTTGTGCTGTATCACATCCCGCAGATGTCAGCGGTGCCGATCTCGCTCGATGTTATCGATCGCCTGCGCACGCGCTTCCCGGAGATCGTCGTCGGAATCAAGGATTCCGCAGGCGAGTTTTCCAATATGAGCGCGATCGTAGAACGCTTCCCGGGCTTCTCGGTTCTGGTCGGTGCCGATCCCCTGATGCTGAAGCTGCTGCCGATGGGGGGCGCCGGCTGCATCACGGCGGCGTCGAACCTCGTCAGCCGCGAGCTTGCCACTGTATTTGCGGGCTTCAACGATCCAGCCAAACAGGCAGAGGTTGCCGCTGCACAGGAACGCATCGTGGCGACGCGCAATGCGGTGTCCACCTATGCGCAGCTTCCCTCGCTGAAGGTGCTGCTGGCGAAGCGTGACAACAATGACAATTGGCTGCGGGTGCGGCCGCCGTTGACGGGCCTTGGCGCGAGCGAGGCAGCCAAAGTCCGCGAGTCGCTGCCCGTCTAAACGGCCGTTGCTGCGAACTCGCGCCAGCCTTTGGCGCGCAGTTCGCAGGCCGGGCATTTGCCGCAGCCGTACCCCCAGTCGTGCAGCGCACCGCGCTCACCGAGATAGCAGGTGTGCGAGTGTTCGCGGATCAGGTCGACGAGGCCCTGCCCGCCGAGTTCTTGCGCCAGCGCCCAGGTCGCGGCCTTGTCGCGCCACATCAGCGGGGTATGCAGCGTGAAGTTCCTGGCCATGCCGAGATTGAGCGCCTGCTGCAGCGCCTTGATGGTGTCGTCGCGGCAATCGGGATAGCCGGAATAATCCGTCTCGCACATGCCGCCGATGATGTGGGTGATGCCACGCCGATAGGCCAGGGCTGCGGCAAAGGTCAGAAACACCAGATTGCGGCCGGGCACGAAGGTGTTGGGCAGGCCGTCCGCGCCCATCTCGATGGCAACGTCGCGCGTCAGCGCGGTATCGGAGATGGCGCTGAGTGTCGGAATATCCAGCGTGTGGCTGTCGCCGAGTTTGGCGGCCCAGTCGGCATTTAATGCTTTCACGCCGGCAAGGAGTTTGTCGCGGCTGTCGAGCTCGATGGCGTGGCGCTGACCGTAGGCGAAGCCAAGCATCTCGACGCGCCTGAAACGCGCCAGCGCCCAGGCCAGACAGGTGGCGGAATCCTGGCCGCCGGAGAACAGCACCAGCGCGGTTTGATCTGGGAAAGTGTCGCTCATGGGCTGCAGATAGCACTCTGCAGGGCTGTGTGAAAGACAGGCAAAACGGGGCATTTTCGCTGGGCCACGCCGCCGTCCTGCGGCATAGCAAAGGCTTCTGTTGTGAACCGTGGTGCCTCATGACCCCTTCCCGCGATATAGCCGGCCTGATCGAGATCATGGCCCAGTTGCGCACGCCCGTGACGGGCTGCCCATGGGATCTGGAGCAGGACTTCGCGAGTATCGCGCCCTATACGATCGAGGAGGCCTATGAGGTCGCCGATGCCATCGTCCGGCACGATCTCCACGACCTCTGCGACGAACTCGGCGATCTCCTGCTGCAGGTGGTGTTCCACGCCCGGATGGCCGAAGAGCAGAACGTATTCGCGTTCGGCGATGTCGTGGAGGCGATCACCCGCAAGATGATCCGCCGGCATCCGCATGTATTCGCCGACAAGGACGGCAACCTGACGCCAGGCCATGTGAAGGGCGTCTGGGACCGCATCAAGACCGAGGAGAAGGCCGAGCGAGCCGCGCGACGCGGCGTGGACATTCCGCCGTCCTCCTCGTTCCTCGCCAGCGTCAAGGCCGGGCAACCTGCATTGAGCCAAGCCATGGAGCTGCAGACAAAAGCCTCCAGCGTCGGCTTCGACTGGAATGATCCGCGCGCGGTGCTGGCGAAAATCCGCGAGGAAGCCGACGAGATCGAAGCCGCGCTCGATCGCGGCGATCGGAGCGAGGTGGCAGCCGAGACCGGCGATCTGATGTTCGCGCTGGTCAATCTCGCGCGCCATGTGAAGGCCGATCCGGAGCTGGCGCTCCGCGCCACCAATGCGAAATTCGAGCGGCGCTTCGGCTATATCGAGCGGGCTCTGGCTGCGAAAGGAAGCTCGCTGCAGGAGGCGTCGCTCGAAGAGATGGATGCGCTGTGGAACGAGGCGAAAGGCGCGGAGTAGCCGTCAGTACTCCGCGGGATGCAGCACCGCGCCATACTTGCTCATCACCACATCGCGCTTGGTCTCGTCGACGCGCACCACCATGTCGAAATGTCCGTCGTGCAGTTCCTTCACGAGAATCTCGGCATTGCGATGTAGCCAGCTCACGCCCGCGCCATCGGCGGCATCGATCTGCAGATCCAGCGTCACGCGCGCAGCCGCAAGCCGTTCCTCGATGGCGTTGAGCAACGCATCGATGCCCTCGCCGGTTTCCGCGGAAACCATGAAGCACGGCTTCTCTGGCGGACGGCGGGCCGCAATATTGGCGAGGTTTTCACGCTCGTCCGGCGAGAAACGATCGATCTTGTTCCAGACTTCGAGGATGCGCGCTGATGCATCGGTGTCGATGCCGAGCTGACGCAAAACCTTGTCGACATCGCTCTGCTGCGCGTCGGCGTCTTCGTGCGAGATATCGCGAACATGCAGGATGATGTCGGCTTCCAGCACCTCTTCCAGCGTGGCACGGAAGGCCGCGACGAGCTGGGTCGGCAGGTTGGAGATGAAGCCCACCGTGTCCGACAGCATCGCCTTGCCGCCATGCGGCAGCGTCAGCGCGCGCAGCGTCGGATCGAGGGTCGCGAACAACATGTCCTCGGCCTGCACGTCGGCGCGCGTCAGCCGGTTGAACAGCGTCGATTTGCCGGCATTGGTGTAACCGACCAACGCAACAACGCGATACGGCACGCGCTGGCGGCCGGCGCGATGCAGGCGCCGCGTCGCCTGGACTTTTCTGAGATCGGCCTCCAACCGCGCGATGCGGTCGCCGATCATGCGGCGATCGGCCTCGATCTGGGTCTCGCCGGGGCCGCCCATGAAGCCAAAGCCGCCGCGCTGGCGTTCCAGATGGGTCCATGAGCGGACCAGACGACTGCGCTGATAGTTGAGATGCGCGAGCTCGACCTGCAGCGTGCCTTCCTTGGTCTTGGCACGGCGACCGAAGATTTCGAGGATGAGGCCGGTGCGGTCGAGCACCTTGGCCTTCAGTTCCTTTTCCAGATTGCGTTGCTGGATCGGCGACAGCGCGCAGTCCATCACCACGATGCCGATCTCGTTCGCCGCGATCAGACCGGCGATCTCCTCGACCTTGCCCTTGCCGAGATAGGTGGCCGGGCGGATCTGGCTCAGCGGCGCGGCGACGGCCTCGACCACGGTGAGGTCGATGGCGCGTGCGAGACCGACCGCCTCTTCGAGTCGGGCTTCCGTATCGCGGACATGAGAATAGGCTTGCGCGTCGGCATCGCCCCGCCGTTCGCGCAAGTAAGGACCGACCACGAGAACGCGGCCGGTCGATTCGCTGCTGGCCGAGGGTCGGTCGGCAGCATTGCCTTCGAAGCTACGAAATTCCAATCAAGCGTCTCTCAGGAGTTCGCTCAAGCCGGATCCTCGCCACCCTCAAACAGCTGAATCGGTGCGCCCGGCATGATGGTCGAGATCGCATGCTTATACACCAGCTGCGAGTGTCCGTCGCGCCGGAGCAGAAGACAGAAATTGTCGAACCAGGTGACAATGCCCTGCAGTTTGACGCCGTTCACGAGAAAGATCGTGAGCGGAGTCTTGGTCTTGCGTACGTGGTTGAGGAAGGTGTCCTGTAGATTCTGTGCGCGGTCTGCCGCCATTTTTTTTAATCCCGCAGTCTGTTTTGTTGCTTTTTTTGAACCCGGCGCAGCCCTCTCCGGAGCCTTACCAAGCCGCCGCGCTTTCCCCTGAGATCCCCCTCCGGGAGCGCGACGACCTGATTAGACGGCAGGCGCGCTTTTTAGGCAAGCCGGAACGCGGAATTGGTGCCTAAAAGCGCGGCAAATTTTAGGAAATCGCCGCGAATTTATGGAATTCCTGCCTCAGACGCGTCGCGATACCACCAGGCTTGCCGTCACCAATCTGTTTGCCGTCGATGTTGATGACCGGCATCACGATCTGACTCGCCGACGAGACGAAGGCTTCGGCGGCGTCATAAGCCTCGGCGGGCGTGAAGTTCCGCTCTTCCAGTTTGAGCTGCATCGAGGCCAAGACCTCGATCAACACCGCTCGGGTGATGCCCGCAAGGATGCCGCGCTCAGCCGTGCGTGTGACCACTTTGCCGTCTTTGGTGACGATCCAGGCGTTGCATGATGCGCCTTCGGTGACAAAACCGTCGGCGTCGACATACCAGGCTTCATAGGCGCCCTTGTCGCGGGCTTCCTGGCGCGCCAGCACATTGGGCAACAGGCCGACCGTCTTGATGTCGACGCGCGGCCAGCGATTCTCAGCCGTCGTGATCACCTTCACGCCCTTGGCAGCGGTCGCCTGGTTCTTGGCGAAGTTGAGCGATTTGGCGGTCACGACCACGCTGGGCTTCACCTCCGGCGACGGGAAGCCATGATCGCGATGGGCGACGCCGCGGCTGATTTGCAGATAGACGATGCCGTAATTGATACGGTTGCGGCGGATCACTTCCTGCATCACCACCTTGAGCGATGTCAGCGGCATTGCCTCGGCGATCCGCAATTCCCGCAATGAGCGCTGCATGCGCGCAATATGGCGGGGAAAGTCGACCATCTTGCCGCCGATGATCTCACAGACTTCGTAGATGCCATCCGCGAATTGATAGCCGCGGTCCTCGACGTTCACCGCGGCATCGCGCAGGTTGACGTACTGACCATTCACATAGGCGATGCGCGACATGTTCGTTCCGAGGCTTGGGTTGAAATTTGAGTTGGTGCGAATGCTTAGCCGACGCCGAGCGCCTTGAGCTTGCGGTGCAAGGCCGAACGCTCCATGCCGACGAATTCAGCGGTACGCGAGATATTACCCGAAAAACGGCTGATCTGCGCAATCAGATAATCGCGTTCGAACACTTCGCGGGCCTCGCGCAGCGGCAGGCCCATGATGTGCTCGCCATTGTTGCTGGTGGGCATCGACGGCACCATCGAGCCGACGTCCTGCGGCAGCATGTCGGCGGTGATGATGACCTCAGGTCCGCCGCCGGCCAGGATCATGACGCGTTCGACGTTGTTGCGGAGCTGGCGGATATTGCCCGGCCAGACATGGGACTGCAGCACCGCCATGGCGTCCTCGCCGATCTGCCGCTTCGGCAGGCCTGTCGCGATGGAGATCTGCTCCATGAAATATTCGATCAGCTCCGGAATATCTTCACGGTGCTCGGACAGTGGCGGCACCCGGATCGGCACCACCGAAAGGCGATGATAGAGGTCCTCACGGAAGCGACCTTCGGCGATTTCCTCTTCGAGATTGCGCGCGGTCGACGAGATGATGCGGACATCGACATTCACCTTGGTCGTGCCACCCGCCCGCATGAAGGTCTGGTCCACCAGCACGCGCAGGATCTTGTTCTGGGTCTCGCGCGGCAGATCGCCGATCTCGTCGATGAACAGCGTGCCGCCATGGGCTTCTTCCAGAGCGCCCGCCTTGCGCGCCTGTTCGCCAT
Source organism: Tardiphaga sp. (assembly GCF_041424195.1). NCBI lineage: Bacteria > Pseudomonadati > Pseudomonadota > Alphaproteobacteria > Hyphomicrobiales > Nitrobacteraceae > Tardiphaga > Tardiphaga sp. The sequence continues at coordinate 26,936 of NZ_JBGMOE010000199.1, forward strand.
TGGTTTGCTCGACGCCGAACAGTTCGACTTCCATGCGCTCTGGCGTAATCGCTGCGGCGTTGATGACCACGAACGGTCCAGTGGCACGGGCGGAAGCCGCGTGCAGCGTGCGCGCTGCGAGCTCCTTGCCGGCGCCCGAAGGGCCGACGATCAGAATGCGGCTATTGGCCTTGGCAGCGCGATCGATGGTCTGGCGCAGCTGGTTCATGGCGGCCGAGCGCCCAGTTAGCGAATTGGCGATCGGCGCGAGCTGTTTCAGTTCCTTGACTTCGCGTTTCAGCCGCGAGGTCTCGAGCGCACGCGTTGCGACAAGGATCAGGCGATCGGCCTTGAACGGCTTTTCGATGAAATCGTAGGCGCCGCGCTTGATCGCGGCGACGGCAGTTTCGATATTGCCGTGGCCGGAGATCATCACCACCGGCAATTCGGGATTGTCGCGCTTGACCTGCTCGAGCAGTTGCAGGCCGTCGAGCTTGCTGCCTTGCAGCCAGATGTCGAGAAACACCAGGCTCGGGCGGCGATTGGCGATCTCCGACAAGGCGGAATCGCTGTCCCGCGCCGTCCGCGTGCTGAATCCTTCATCGTCCAGAATGCCCGCAACGAGGTCGCGGATATCGGCTTCGTCGTCGACGATCAGAATGTCATTTGCCATGGCTCAAAATATCCTGGTCATGTTTTTTCTTGTCAGCTGCCGGCAGCGGCTTTGATCTTGCGTTCGTCATCGGGTGTAGCGCCAGGTTCGCTCTTGTCCGCGTCAGCTTTCTGACCGGACACCGCGAACCGCAACCGCATCCAGGCGCCACGCTGTCCCGGGCGAATGTTCGAAGCATCGTTCAGTTCGATACGGCCGCCATGATCTTCCAGAACCTTGCCGACGATGGCGAGACCGAGGCCGGTGCCCTTCTCGCGCGTCGTCACATAGGGCTCCAGCAGGCGCGAGCGACTGACGGTCGGCAGGCCGATTCCGTTGTCGATCACGTCGATCACGACGTCGTCGTTGTCTCTGGAAGCGATGACGTCAATGCGACCCTTTCCGAGTTCTTCGGCAGGAACCACTTCGATGGCTTCGGTCGCATTCTTGATGATGTTGGTGAGCGCCTGCGAGATCAGCCGGCGGTCGAACCGCGCGCGCATCGGCTCTTCCTTGATCTCGGCGGAAATATCCAGATCGGGATGACCAACCCGCATCAGGAACACGGCCTGACGCACGGTGTCGGCAACGTCCTCGCCTTCGATCACGGGCTTGGGCATCCGCGCAAAGCGCGAGAATTCGTCGACCATGCGCCTGATATCGTCGACCTGCCGGACGATCGTGTCGGTGCATTGTTCGAAGATCGCCTTGTCATCGACGATCACCTTGCCGAACTTGCGTTTGATGCGCTCGGCAGAGAGCTGGATCGGCGTCAGCGGGTTCTTGATCTCATGAGCGATGCGGCGCGCCACGTCGGCCCAGGCCGAGGTGCGCTGCGCGGAGACGAGTTCGGTGATGTCATCGAGGGTGATGATGTAACTGTCGCGCGATTGGCTGGTCTGTTCAGCGCTGACACGGACCGACAGGTTACGCTCCTGCCCGTCGCGGGTGATTGTGACCTGCCCCTGCACCAGCCGCTGCGATCCCTCGCGTGCGGTCTGCATCAGCTCGTCGAGCTCCGGGATGATCTCGTGCAGCGGGTGACCCAACGTCTCGGACTCCGAGTGACCGACAAGCTTCTCGGCGGAGCGGTTGAGAATGCCGATCATGTTGGAGCCATCGACACCGATGATGCCAGCGCTGGCCGATGACAACACGGCCTCGATGAAACGGCGGCGGCTGTCGATGACGTCGCTGGCGCTGACCAGTTCGTCGCGTTGCGTACGCAATTCCTGTGTCATCTTGTTGAAGGTCTCGCCGAGATGGGCGAGATCGCCCTCGGACTGGATCACCGGCACTTGCACATGCAGATCGCCCGTCGAGACCATGTTGGCTGCGCCCATCAGGCGGCGGATCGGCGCCACCAGCCAGTTGGCGAAATTCAGTCCGATCAGCACCGACGACATCAGCACCGTCAGTGCGATCACCGTGAACATCAGCGCGAAGGCCACCTGAATGCCCAGCCTTCGGGATTCCAGTTCGGCATATTCGGCGACGCTGGCCTCGGTCTGTTTCAACTGCGCGACCACGCGTGGATCGAGCAATCGCGCCACATAAAGGAAGGTGTTGTCGAAGGCCTTCAGCCGGATCACGGCAGCGACGTAATTGCCCTCCGGAATGATGGCGATCTCGGGCTCGCTGTCATTGACGTTTTGCAGAAATTCGGGCGCAGGCGTCGTGAAATCCTGACGGATTCCGGTTTGCGCGGATTCAAGGACGTTGCGATCCTTGTCGATCAACATGGCGCCCGGCAGATTACGCGACGCCGCGTTAGCTGACAGCAGGCTGCGGAAGGTGCCGCGGTCCTGGTCGTAGAGCGGACGGATATGGGCGAGATCATTGGCCATGCCCAGGATATCGCCGCGGATCAGCTGTGCATGCTCATGGACGTAAGCGCGGGCGACGGTCAGTGAATTGCCGATCACGGCACGGGTTGGGCCTGAGAACAGTCGGTCGAGGCCGCGGTCCAGCGTCACATTGGCGACGATCGACACCAGCACGGCCGGCAGCACGGCGATCACGGAGAACAGGCTGACAATCTGGACGTGAAGGCGTGCGGCAGCCCTGCCCCGGCGGCGGGCCTGGACCACTTTCCAGACTTCACGGGCGATGATCAGGACCAGCAGGAGGACGCTGGCGGCATTGATCAGCAGGAAGGTGACGACGACCTGATGGGTCGGCGCCATCGGCGTCAGACCATTCAGGACGACGAAGGTCAGGCATGACGAGAGGAGTGCCAGGCCGACGGCCAAAGGCACGAACAGCCGCCGCAGGGACCACCTGCGCGGCTCCGCCATCGACGGTTCATAGGCTGTAGCCGACGTGTCTGCGCTGGTCATTCCGACAATGTGGTGAGCGTGGACGCCGTGCGGCTGCCGGGGATTGCCCGGACCGCACTGATGCAATCATACAACAATGTTGCTCAATTACGACAAATCCGCGGCGCAGACCAGCAAACGAAAGCGCATCTCCTGCGTTTTCGTTTGTTTTTGCGTCTCAAACCCTGGAATTGCTCGATCTCGCTGCCGGGATCAGCCCCCGGTTCGATAGACCTGAATGTCGAGGTCGCGAATCTTCTTCCGCAGCGTGTTGCGATTGAGACCGAGCAGATCCGCGGCGCGAATCTGGTTGCCCCTCGTCGCCGCCAGCGCTGCAGTCAGCAGCGGCACCTCGATCTCGCGCAGAATGCGGTGATAGAGGCCGGGCGGCGGTACGCCATTCGGGAAGCTGGAGAAGTGCGAGGACAGATAGACCTCGACAGCTCCACCGAGATTATCCACGCCGGTCGGCGTGTTACCACCCGAGGCCACAGCGGGCGGTGCCAGTTCACCGTCGATCACCGAACCGGTGATGACGTCCTGCGGATAGAGCGCTGCCAGGCGGCGGGCGAGGTTTTCGAGTTCGCGCACGTTGCCGGGCCAGCGATGCTGCTTCATGCGCTCGAGCGCGAGAGCGTCGAGCTTCTTCGGCGGCAGGCCGTCCTTCTCAGCGAGGGCAAAGAAGTGTCGGATCAGGTCCGGCAGATCCTCGATACGCTCGCGCAGCGGCGGCAGGCGCAGCGGCACGACGTTGAGGCGGAAGAACAGGTCTTCGCGGAACAGACCCTGCTGGATCAAGATGCGCAAATCCTTGTTCGAGGCGGCCACGATGCGCACGTCGGTCTTGATCGGGGTGCGTCCACCGACGGTCGTGTATTCGCCCTGCTGCAACACACGCAGCAGGCGGGTCTGGGCTTCCATCGGCATGTCGCCGATTTCGTCCAGGAACAATGTGCCACCTTCGGCCTGCTCGAAGCGGCCGGTGGCGCGGGCGTTGGCGCCAGTGAAGGCGCCGCGCTCATGGCCGAACAGTTCGGACTCGATCAGATCGCGCGGGATCGCCGCCATGTTGACCGCCACGAACGGGCCGTTGCGGCGTTTGCCGTAGTCATGCAGCGCGCGGGCCACCAGTTCCTTGCCGGTGCCGGACTCGCCGGAGATCATGACCGTGAGATCGGTCTGCATCAGGCGGGCGAGCACGCGGTAGATTTCCTGCATCGCCGGCGAGCGGCCGACCAGGGGGATCGAGTCGAACTCACCATCGTCGGCGTGGCTCGCGACACGTTCCTTCGGCTCGGCCAGCGCACGACCGACGATTGCGATCAGTTCCTTCAGATCGAACGGCTTCGGCAGATATTCATAGGCGCCGCGCTCGGAGGCGCGGATCGCGGTCATGAACGTATTTTGCGCGCTCATCACGATGACTGGCAGATTGGGACGCATCTTCTTGATCCGCGGCAGCAGGTCGAATGCGTTCTCGTCGGGCATCACCACGTCGGTGATGACGAGATCACCCTCGCCCTGGCTGACCCATCGCCACAGCGTGGCTGCGTTTCCGGTCAGACGAACCTCGTATCCGGCGCGCGACAGCGCCTGATTGAGGACGGTGCGGATCGCCGTATCGTCGTCCGCGACCAGAATGCTACCTGCAGCCATCGTTAGTCCTCGTCTTACGTCTGTGAGGTGTTCGTCGGTGCCGCGGAGGCATCGGCGTTGCTTGGATCAAGGGTCTTGTCGTCCAATGTCTTGGCGGGGTTGAACATTGGCAGCAGCACGCGAAACGTCGTCTTTCGAGGCTGTGATTCACATTCGATGATGCCGCCGTGATCGCCGACAATCTTCGCTACCAATGCAAGACCCAGGCCGCTTCCGGTGGGTTTGGTGGTGACGAAGGGATCGAACAGGTTGGGCAGGAGATCGTCGGGAACGCCGGGACCGTTGTCCTTGACGCAAAACTCGAGCGGCAGTGACACGCGCGATTTCTTGCCCGGCACTGACAGGCGCACGCCGGGACGGAATGCGGTGGTAAGCTGGATCTCGCCGTCGGAGCCGAGATCGACGATGGCTTCCGCGGCGTTCTTCACCAGATTGAGGAACACCTGAATGAGCTGATCCTGATTGGCGAGCACCGGCGGCAGCGACGGGTCGTAGTCCTCGATGAAGCGAATGTTGCGGGCGAAGCCGGACTGCGCCAGGCGCTTCACATGATCGAGCACGGAGTGAATGTTGACCGGGCCACGCGCCACTGGACGATCGTCGCCGAACACTTCCATGCGGTCGACCAGCGTGACGATGCGGTCGGCTTCATCGCAGATCAGGCGCGTCAGCATGCGGTCTTCAGACGATGCCGACTGCTCGAGTAGCTGTGCGGCGCCACGGATACCCGACAGCGGATTCTTGATCTCATGTGCCAGCATCGCCGCCAGCGCGATCACCGAACGTGCGGCGCTGCGATGAGTGAGCTGCCTATCCATCTTGTCGGCAATGGTGCGTTCCTGCAGCATCACCACGATATGGCCCGGTCGCTCGGTGAGCGGCGCGACGTGCAGATCGACCTGACGATCGCCGCCAATGCGAGGCGTGCCGAGATCGACCTTGTATTCGTTCACCGGCGAACCGGCGGCGCGAACCTGATCGATCAGCGCCAGCAGCGGACTGCCGAACGGCACCAATTCTTTCAGCGACTGCCGGCGCAGGAACTGCGCGGAAATCTCGAAGAAGGATTCGGCGGCCATATTGGCGTCGACGATCTTGCCGTCGGGCGCGATCAGGATCACCGGATTCGGCAGCGCGTTGAGAATGGCCTCACTGTCGGTGGGGACAGGGCGACGGTGCTCTGCGGCGTTCATGCGGCGGCACTCCATGCGAAATCGTCAAAAGCGTCGTTCAGAGACCGCTGCACACCGGAGGGATCTTCGGATGTAAGGATCTTCTGTCGCCAGGTCTTCAGCACGGCCGCGGGTGCGCAGCTCGTGGCTGCTGCGGCATCGAGCGCCCAGCCGAGATGCTTGCGCGCGTGGCGCAGGCCGATGCGCAGGCCGTAGTGACGGACCACACCGTCATAGAGCGCGCAGATATAGGCGAGCTGCTGCTGCAGCGACGGCACGGCTTCGGCGATGCCGGTTTCGAGACGCCGGCCAATCTGGCCCGGCAGCCACGGCATGCCCTGCGCACCGCGGCCCATCATGACGGCGTCGGCGCCAGACATTTCAAGCGCGCTCACAGCCTTGTCGTAGGAGGTGATATCGCCATTGACGATAACGGGGATGCCGACGGCGTCCTTCACAGGGCGCACGGCGCTCCAGTCGGCTTCGCCCTTGTAGAACTGGCAACGGGTGCGGCCGTGAACGGTGATGAGCTGTACACCCGCCTGCTCCGCGCGCTGCGCGAGTTCTGGCGCATTCAGCGTGCGATCGTCCCAGCCAAGGCGCATCTTCAGGGTCACCGGCACCTTCACGGCATCGATCGTCGCCTCGATCAGCTTCAGCGCATGGTCGAGATCGCGCATCAGCGCGGAGCCGGACTGGCCGCCGGTGACGTGCCGCGCCGGGCAACCCATATTGATATCGATGATGTCGGCGCCCGCCGCTTCGGCCACCCGGGCCCCCTCGGCCATCCAGCGGGTCTCGCAGCCGGCCAGCTGAACCACATGCGGGCCGATCCCGGTCGCTTCGCACCGTAATACCGACATGGGGCGGCCGTTGACGAGATCGTCGCTGGCGGTCATTTCTGACACGACGAGGCCTGCCCCGAGTTCGGCGGTCAGCCTGCGGAACGGCGCATCGGTAATGCCCGACATCGGCGCCAGAACGACCCGGTTGGCGATCTCGATGTCACCAATTCGTAAGCGCTTGCTGTATACTGAGTCCGGGATGGTCACAGACCTGCTCGTCGTTCTCTCGCCCGCTGCATTGCGGGCATAAGGCGCATAATGCGCACATTTGTTGTGCAGTCAACCGTCATGCCTACACATTAGACAGATGAGTTCATTTTGCAAGTGCAGTGCAGCAATGCACCCTTATGCAGCCACGAGAATGTAATCATACTGGTTTTGCACGTGGCCGTGCTAAGGGCTATGCGATCACCGCTTACCCCTTAATCACCTGACCCTGATGACAAAATCACCTAATACTGCCGGTTTGAAGACAGCCGCAATTATCGTTGCCGCCGGCCGCGGCCTTCGCGCCGGGTCCGGTGGACCGAAGCAATATCGCATGATCGGAGGCCGCAGCGTTATTGCGCGGGCCATGGAGCCGTTCTGCAACCATCCCCAGGTCTTCGCCGTCCAGCCGATCACCAATCCTGACGATATCGCGGCCTTCAACGAGGCGGTCAGTGAGCTGCGGTATCATGCTCCTGCGAATGGTGGCGCGACGCGTCAGGCATCGGTGCGTGCCGGACTGGAGGCACTGGCCGATCACGCACCGGATATCGTGCTGATCCATGACGCAGCCCGCCCTTTCGTGACACCGGCCTTGATCGAGCGCGCCATTGCCGCTGCGCAGATGACCGGCGCTGCCGTGCCGGGCGTTGCCGTCACGGATACGATCAAACAGGTCAATGAGGCCGGTCACGTGGAAGCGACGCCGGACCGTGCGCGCTTACGCAGCGCGCAGACGCCGCAGGCATTTCGTTTCGATGTCATCCTTGAAGCGCATCGTCGTGCTGCAAAAGAAGGCCGCGATGATTTCACCGACGATGCCGCGCTCGCCGAATGGGCGGGATTGACCGTGGCAACCTTTGAAGGCGATCTTGCAAATATGAAGCTCACGACCCCCGAAGATTTCATTCGCGAAGAAGCGCGTCTCGCAGCATCGCTCGGCGATATCCGCATGGGCACGGGCTACGACGTGCACGCCTTCGGCGACGGCGATCACCTGATGATCTGCGGCGTGCGCGTGCCGCATACACGCGGCTTTCTTGCCCATTCCGACGGTGACGTCGGCCTGCATGCGCTGGTCGATGCGATCCTGGGTGCGCTGGCCGATGGCGATATCGGCTCGCACTTCCCGCCGAGCGATCCCCAGTGGAAGGGGGCGGCCTCCGACAAATTCCTGAAATATGCCGTCGATCGCGTCACCGCACGTGGCGGCCGAATCGCAAATCTCGAAGTGACGCTGATCTGCGAACGGCCGAAGATCGGCCCACTGCGCGATACGATGCGCGAGAAGATCAGCGAAATCACCGGCGTGGCGCTGTCGCGCGTGGCCGTGAAGGCGACCACCAGCGAACGTCTTGGCTTCACCGGCCGCGAAGAAGGCATCGCCGCCACTGCCGCCGCCACCATCCGCCTTCCCTGGACCGACTGATATGGCAGCGAGTGACGCACGAGCCCTCTCCCGCGCGCTGCTCGATCTCTGCCGCAGCCGCAAGCTGACGATCGCGACCGCCGAGTCCTGCACCGGCGGTCTCGTCGCCGGCGCGCTGACGGAAATTCCCGGCTCGTCCGACGTGATCGACCGCGGCTTCGTCACCTATTCCAACACCGCCAAACACGCGATGCTCGGCGTCAAGACGGCGACACTTGAGAGCTTCGGCGCGGTCAGCAAGGAGACCGCAATCCAGATGGCCGTCGGTGCGCTGGAAGAGGCGGATGTCGATCTCGCGGTCTCGATCACCGGAATCGCTGGTCCTGGCGGCGCAACGCCCGGCAAGCCGGTCGGCCTCGTGCATTTTGCCGTCGCATCGCGTGACGGTCGCATCGTCAACAAGGAGTGCCGTTTCGGCGCCATCGGCCGCAGCGCGGTGCGTCAGCGCTCGGTGCTGGAAGCCTTGCGGATGCTCATCGAATTGGCGCGCGGACCGCAGCCACCAGCCAAGAAGCGCGCGGCAGCAAATCTGGCGCGGCCGCGTGTGGCGCGCTCGCCGCGACGCACGGCCGTCAAGCGTCGTAGGCCTACGGCACCCTTGAAGAAGCCGACAACTAAGAAGTAGACGGAACGCCCGTGACTCGTGGCACACGATAGACTTCGTCCGCGCGCTTCTCGAAGGCTACGGCAAAGCGCTGGAATGCAGCATCGAACATCGTGCCCATCAGCATCGCCAGCATGCGGCTCTTGAACTCATAGGCGATGAAGAAGCCGACGTCGCATTCCCCGTCGTCTGCCTTCGGCTCAAAGGTCCAGCGGTTTTCGAGATTGCTGAACGGACCACGCAGATATTCGACCATGATCTTCAGGTTCGGCCGATCCAGCGTAACGCGGCTGGTGAAGGATTCCTGGACCAGCTTGAACGACACGGTCATGTCGGCAACGATGACCTCGGTGCCATTTTCCTGCGGCGTGCGCTGGCGAATCTTCAGCGATTTGCAGAGCGGCACGAATTCCGGATAGCGCTCGACATCGGCGACCAACTCGAACATCTGGGAGGCGCTGTGACGCACGCGGCGCTTGTTGGCAAATCTCGGCATCGTCGCGTTCTCAGCGCGCGAGAGCGGCGCGCGCTGCCTGCAGCTTGGCGAAATCCTC
>NZ_JBGMOE010000200.1:0-3915 GCF_041424195.1 Tardiphaga sp.
CTTGAATCAAACCGTGATTCAGCGCGCAAGTCCGTTTATGAGTTCACGACCTAGGTCGTCGCGCCCGAGGACCGTGGCCTTTGGTTTGAAGTCGGGCAGCCATGACCAAGGCCGGTTGTGGCGTTGGCCAAATGGCCGGGTCGTATGGGTGACTGCACGAAGTGACGTATCTTCACGCTAAGGACGAACGGATGCCGAACATCACGCGGCGAGCAGGGAATTGATGGCACGAAGCGGCCGCAGGGCATTTGGATCGGGGCGATCGGCGACATTCCAGCTATAGTCGCCAGTCAGCGAGATATGTTCCCAGCGCAATGGTGCGACGTGGCGTGCGATCTCGTCGGGCGCCGATGTCCGCCAGCGCCATTTCGAGATAGCCGGTGTTCCACAGGATGATAGCGGTGACGAGCAGGTTGAGGCCGGATGCGCGATAGGTCTGGTTCTCGAACCGCCGGTCACGCAGTTCGCCGAGCTGATTGAAGAGGAGGGCGCGGGCAAGCGCGTTGCGGTCCTCGCCTTTGGTGAGGCCCGCCGGGATGCGTCGGCGCAGGTCAATGTCGCGCAACCAATCGAGCATGAAGATCGAGCGTTCGAGACGACCAAGCTCGCGCAGCGCGATAGCCATTCCGTTCTGTCGCGGATAGGTGGACAGCCGACGCAGCATGGCCGAAGCCGTGACGGTGCGGATCGACGTGGCGAACCGCAACAGTTCGTCCCAATGGGCAACGACATGGGCGATAGCGACCGGATTGCCTGTCATCGCGGCCAGCAGCGGTCCGGCTTCCTGGCCCGGCAGCATTGGAACGATAAAAACGCAGGTTTGGCATTTGCGCTTTGCAAACCAAGCCAGAACCCATCCTTTTAAGAGCAGTTAAGTCGACAGAAATGAGGCCAGGGAGGATACATCTGTAGAACAATGACCGCCATAGATCGGATGCCATTCAGTCTTGACGCCCCGCGCGCGTGCTGTGGCGACAAGCCGTTGGGAGCCCTCGAAATTGCCGTAGGCATCGTATAATCCGTTCGAGAGGTAAAGCGCCGGATAGGCCGGACCCGCCCGCTCGAGCAGCGCAAGCGGTGAGACACGCTGCCATTCGGCATCGTTCGCCGCATATTTCCGCGCCATCATCCACACGCCGAAGATGATCTTGGGGCTCGCACCCGTGCGCTGCATCGTCGCGCGGATCGTGGACAATGATGCGAAGGGCGAGGTCGAATATACGCCGGGACATAGCGCCGCGACCTTGGCGAACCGCGTCGGATAGGACAACCCGGCGATCAGGACGTTGAGGCCGCCTATGGACTCGCCCATGAGCAAGCGACGACGTGGACGCCCGACCTTCGCTTCGATCGTCGGCAGACGGGTCATCAGATCGTCCAGCAGCCCGCTGTCGGACTTTTTCCCTTTCGGCGTCAACAGCCAGGTCGAACCATAGGATACGGTCACGACGGTGGGCGGCAGCTCTGGGCGGCGCTGCCATTCCGCCTGGATCAAGGCCGTCATGTAGGTGTCGTCGTTCCAGATGTGCTCGTCGAGGTTGCGACCGTGCATATGGTAGACAACATCGCCGTTCGTCCCCCGCCGATCGCGATAGACGCAGTATCGGAGCAACCCGGACGTGCCACACGCTTCCTCCGCCGGGCGGAATGACACCTTTTGAGCGCCCCGCGTCTGTGTGGTCTCGCCCCATGCGTAGTAGATCAGGGCGGCAATAAGCGCCACGATGAGCCAGTATCGGTAAGGCCGCTTTCTCATCAGCCGGACCGTGCGACGGAGCTTATTGGTAGCAGTGGATGCCGACATCCGATCAGGCCAGCCCGACGAGGAGATGACGGTCGGACAGCGTACTGTCCGTCTCGCCGTGCGTCCGCGAAGCGACGCGGGCATGGGCCCCCGCCCGCTTCGGCAGCGCCAGCAGGCTCAATACGTAGCCGATGATGGCACTGCCGCCATAACCGACGATCGGCGTCGGGTAGTTGCCGAGGGCCGCCGCCATGATCGCGGCGAGCCAGACAGTGCCGAAAGCGGCGTAGGGCGCGCGGTTGCCGGCACCACGTCGCCAGCCGACGATCGCCGGGACCAGGAGAAGCGCCGAGCCGCTCACCGCCGCCAGACCGGCACCGGCGTGAGCATCGAAGGACGAGTAGAGGACCTGCTCGACGTAAGGCACCGCCGGCAGCGGATCGGCGCGGCCGAGCGTCACAGCGAAGCCGGCGATGCTGGCGGCGAGTGCCACAAGGGATTGCCGGTCACGGCATATGATCGTGAGCGTCACAAGGCTGAGAACGAGCATCCCGGCCATTGACCGGTCGGGTTGCAGCGCCATTGCGGCCGCAGCGGCGGCGATGCCTGCTGTCGCCAGCACGCTACGGGCTTGCGAGAACGCGACGATCATCAGCGGCAACAGGATCAGGCTGGGCTGAATGGCGAATCCGCCAAGTCTCACCCAGCGTGATATGCCCTCAACCTCGGCCCCGGCGAGACCGGTCGCCAGCAGTGCGCCCGCCATCGCGATGATCGCACCGTCCGTCCATTGCTGTCCCGTTGGGAGAGTGCGGCCGAGCAGCGCCAGGCCGATCGCCAATGCACCGACGTTGACCCCAAGATAGCGCATCGGCGCGCCGGCAATCACCATATAGGCAAGGCCGAGAACGACCGCGCCTGCCGCGCAGACGATACCGATAGCACGAGGGCGACGCATCGCGGCATCGATAATTGTCATTGGGACTGATCCTTCGGAGAATGGAGCGCCATCGCCGATCAGCGAGGCGAAGGGTTGAAGCAGATGCGATGCGACTGCGCGGGGCATGAGCCCGCACGCGCTGTCGAGCGCGAACAGGAGCGCCTTGGTGTCGTCCGGGATACCGGCAGTTTCGCATCGGATCGCCCATCCCCACGAATACAGCGAGGGGGGCAGTGTCGATTGCAAGGCACGGCACGCGAGATCGGCCAGACCGCGGCGAAGGCAACGCTCATGTGGTTGCCTCCCTGCATTGACCGTTGGGTCGGGCCGCCTGGCCGGGGGGATTGGTGCGGGCGAGCTGCACGCCACTTGCCGTCAGCCGGTAGGCGTGCCGCGGCGGTCGCCCTCCTTCAGCCGGCTGCTGCCATTCCGCTTCGAGATAGCCTTGCGTCTCCAGACGGATCAGCAGCGGATAGAGCGTACCGGATTTCACGCCAGCAATTTGTGCCAGTTCGTAACCGTGGGACCATGCACCGCGAGCATCAAGCAAAGCGGAGAGAATCATCCGGGCGTGGGGCGAGAGGGCACGTGTACGAGTCATATACCATAACTCTACCTAGATAGATTTATGGTCAAGACCTCATCATCGAATCATTCGATTTTGAAATACCAGATAGCTTCTAACGTTGAGCCCGCCTTGCACTCTGGGTTGTCCGCTATTTGTTCACGCCTAGCGTGCAGAGACGTCACTTTATGTAGTCACCCCTTGTACATGGGAAACGCCTCTTTGGTTGGTGGGGTTTGCGCCTGATGTGTAGTCGGCTCGTGAACAAAATTGATGCGGTCGTCTAATTGCAGGTCAAATAGTAAGAACTTTCTTCGCTTTGAGTCCGTTTGCCGGGCGAAGGGTCAGGGTGCGAGGCAGGCGAGGATTGCCCTTATCGCCGTCCGGGTCTCCGCCACGTCTCGGACGGGGACTGCGTCGATTCCCGCTACGCGAACGGGATCATCATTGCCGCCGGGATAAATCGCGTCTCCCATGAACAACATCTCCGACTGCGATATGCCGGTTTCCTCGGACAGCCGTCGCATGCCATAAGCCTTGTCGATGCCAGGGCGGGTGATGTCGATGGAGGTCGATCCTCCGACGTTTACCGACAATTCGGGCAGCCGCGTTCGAAGCGCCGCCTGCAGTGCCTTGCGCTTGGCGAAGTCGGGATCCCACGCTTTC
>NZ_JBGMOE010000201.1:0-35386 GCF_041424195.1 Tardiphaga sp.
TTTATTCCGGTGAGACCGGCCGATCCGTGGCCCCTTTTATTCCCGGTGTTCTCAGAACGCATTCTTCGACGGGAATCCGACATTCGCTTCTATTCGGATCACGCATCCGATCTGCCAACTTTCGAGTGGGCCGATGAACCGATCGCCGTCAATCCCTCCACGCGACTGCGATCCATCGCAGAAGCGCGGGGCTGGCCGGTCCTTGACTGGCGAGATTAGCTCATGCGGATCGGCTTTCTCCTTAACCACGAAGGGGCGCATCAGGTTGGCCATGCCATGCCGATCGCATTGGCGATGGCCTCCTCCGATAAATCTGTCACCGTCGAAGTCTATGTCGCCTGCGGCGCTGCCGAGACCGAGGCGCGACGTATGGCCGCAGGAGCGCCCAGTCGAATCTCGATTATCTGTCTCAAGGATGCGGGATGGTTGGGGAGCGCCATTTCCGCGGTGACCCGCGACAGCGTCCCGGGCAAGCGGGTGTCGATCCTGTACAGAAATCGTGCCCTGTTCGCAGGGCTCGCCGCACTGGTCGTGCCGGAGAAGACATCGCTGATGCTCAAGACCCGTTTTGGGCTGAGGGACCTTCCGCTGATCCATACCCGCCATGGCGCCGGTGATCGAGCTGTGGGCTTTGATAAGGCCAGCGGCGCGTTCGATCTTGTGCTTTTGTCGGGACAGAAGATCAAGGATCGTCTAGCCCAAGCTGGGCTCCTCAGGCCCGGTGGCTTCGCCGTCGTCGGCTATCCCAAGTTCGACCGCCTCTTGAGCCAAAGCCCGCCACCACCCCTGTTCAACAATGGCCGGCCAACGGTGCTCTACAACCCTCATGCGTCACCGGTCCTGTCATCCTGGTATCGGATGGGACCGGCCATCCTCGAGCATTTTGCGAAACAGCGGGAATTCAATCTCATCTTCGCCCCCCATGTGATGTTGTTCACCAAGCGCTATCACGCCTCGCTCTCGCCGCCAGGCTTTGCCAAAGTCCCTCCGGTGCCCGCATCTATCGCGAAATCGCCGCATATCCACGTCGATCTCGGCAGCTCGGCCAGCATCGACATGACCTATACACGCATGGCTGACGTGTATCTTGGCGATGCAAGCAGTCAGGTCTATGAGTTTCTGGCTAATCCCGGCCCGTGCATTTTCGTCAATCCGCAAAATCTGCCCTGGCAAGACGACGTCAATTTTGCGCATTGGACCGCTGGCCCGGTTGTGTCGAACCTGGCGATGCTCAAGCCGGCATTGGATCGCGCGCGCATGCGGCCGCACGCATACAGGGAGGTCCAGGAAAATCTGTTCTCCTACAGCTTCGACCTGACATCCGAACCGTCTGCACAGCGGGCGGCGCGTGCGATCCTCGACTGGCTGGAGCATGCTGTCCGATGAAGATCTGCTACGTCATCAACTCGCTCGACGGCGGCGGCGGTGCGTTGCCGGTTCCCAACATCGTCAAGGTCATGCGGGCCGCTGGTCATGAGGTCTTTGTCGTGGCGCTGATGGAGCGCGACGGGCGCGCGCGCCCGGCGCTGGAAGCGGCGGCTACGCCCTATACCGTGATAGGGGGCGCAAGGCGGGCTTATGTCCGAACCGCCGTGCAACTCAGTGGCCTTGTTCGCGGCATGGCACCCGACATCATCTGGACATCGCTGAGCCACGCGACGATCACGGGACAGCTTGTCGGCAAACTTCACGGCATTCCCGTCATAAGCTGGCTCCATAATGCCTGGCTGAAGCCCGCCAATACGTTCATCATGCGGCGTACCTTCGAGTTGACGCGCCATTGGGTTGCGGATTCCGAAGCGGTTGCTCTCTTCGGACAGAAGGTACTCGGGATTCCTGCCGAGCGCATCAGCATATGGCCGATCTTTCAGGCCGATCCCGCCCAGCCGGTCGCACGGATGGCCAAGCCCGACTGCTTCCGGATCGGAAGCCTGGGACGATTGCATCGCAACAAGGGCTATGACGTGCTGATCGAAGCCCTGGCGCTCTTGCGCGACCGCAGCCCCGAGATCTCGAGATCAGTGAGGGTCGCGATTGGCGGCGACGGGCCAGCGCGCGCGGATCTCGAGCGCCGCGTGGCGGATCTGCACCTCGCCAACATTGAGTTTCCCGGTTTCGTTGACCCGGCGCCATTTCTTGCCGGACTGAACTGCTATGTCCAGCCCTCCCATCATGAGGGCTTCTGCATCGCCGCGCACGAGGCAATGTGCGCCGGCCTTCCCATCGTGGCGAGTCCAGTCGGCGAAATGGCGCACAGCGTAGCGAAGTCGCAAAGCGGTGTGCTCGTCGATTACGGTGATATCGAAGGTCTGTCGATGGCTCTGGAAAGCCTTATTCGTGATCCGGTAGAAGCCGCCCGCCGTGGAGAAATTGCCCGCGAATGGGCCATGAAGAGATACGCACCGGCCGCATTCATGGCGCGCGGGCTTAACGCGATCAGCGCCGCCGGACTACCCGTGCAGCAAGATCGTCCTCGTCCCGACGTCTCTCGTGCGAGTTGAAATTGCCGCCACGCTGTTGCTGCTTGCGCCAACCGCGGCAGTCGCTCAAACCCGCGAAGATGCACAGCTCTGGATGAACTTTTCCGTTCAGGGTGAACTTACCGACGAATTGGTCTGGCTTGCGGAATTCCAGCCGCGCTTCGGCGACAACCTTTCGAGGAACACCGTTCTTCTCGGACGAATCGCTGCCGGCTGGAAATTCAACGACCATCTCACGATCTACCAGGGATTGGTGCGGCAAAACCTGTACGATAATGGTCCTGGTAGAAGAAGCGAAAACCGGAGTTTCCAGCAGGTGAATTGGAAGGCGGCGGCGGGACGTTGGGGCTCGCTGCAAAGCCGAACTCGCTTCGAACAGCGCTGGTTTTCCAATGGCTCGGACGTGGGGTTGCGCTTGCGAGAACAGCTTCGCTACGAAAAGCCTCTGGGTTCCGGTGATGATGGGCTGGTCGGAGTGGCGACTGCGGAAGCAATGTTCAATCTTCGCGCCACCGACTATGGTGCGCGTCGAGGCTTTGAGACAGCGAGATTGTTTGCAGGGGGCCGTCTGCCGATCAGCGATCGCCACAGCATTGAAGCCGGATACCAGATGCAGGTTGCCGTTGCGAACCCTGGTACAGACGTTGCGCATGTTTTGCTTGTCACCATGATCATCCGCCCGTGATCTGCATGCACCTTCTGCGGCCTGAGAAGGAGGGCTGAACCATTCGCACAATTGCCGAGCCGTCACATCGGACAGAACTATGTCATCTCGAATTAAAATCATCAACGCCACGCCGCCATGCACTTGCAAGGCGCCATAAGGAGGGCATAGCGTGGAGGGTACGCCAGACAACGCGATGCCGGCTTTTTCCGTGAGGTCGAGGCCGTTCAGGAAGCATCCAATCAAGGCACCGGCGTGGTGCTGGCGGCCACTGGAATAGATGGATGGCTGGCGAGCCAAAGAACGCGATCGGCTTCAGCCGCCAATCTGCTGCATCAGAGCGGCATTGTCCCAGAACAGCCATTCCTCGGCCATCACGCCCTTCTCCCACCGTCCGATCGTCACCATCGGCAACTTGAACGTCTTGCCCGTCGGCTGCAGTACCTTGCCGTCGCCGAGGTCCATCGGCCGGGAGAACGTGCCTTCGGTGAAACCCTCCACCGCAGTCAGATTCCCGTCCGCCATCTTGATAGGATGTTCGCGGATTTTGGTGTCTGGCGCGAAGAGGAACATCGGCTTTAGCTTCTCGATATGGTCGGGAAGACCCCTGGTCGTGCTGCCGTCGGGATAATGGACGAGGATGTCGGCCGCGTGGCTCTTCGCCAGCTCGTCCCACTTCTGGCCGCTGTAGACACGGAAATCCAGGTCATCGAAATTGGCGAGGTTGGCCTTTTGCTCCGCAGTATGGCCGGTCGCCGCCGCCTGCTCTTTCTGCGCAGCGGTATTTTGCGGCGAGCAGGCGGCGAGGACGCCCGCGGTCACGAGGGCCGGTATGATACGGATCATATTTGTCACTCCTTGGTGCAAAGTTGCGCGCGCACGGTATCGGCGAGCGGGGTGGTCGGGCGGCCGATCAGCGCGGAGAGCTGCCGCCCGTCGTCGAACAGCGCGCCCCTGGACGCATCGACGTCCCACGCGGCCAGCCCGTCGGCGAGCTGGGCGGGCAAGCCCACACCGCGCAGGATAGCGGCATAGTCGCCCTGCGGCAGGTCGCGATAAGGGATGTCGCGGCCGGTCTGATGGGAGATTTCGGCGGCCAGGTCGGCAAGCGTCACCGCATCGTCCCCTGCGAGCTCATAGATCCGGCCTGCATGGATGTCGTCTGCCAGCACCGTCGCCGCCGCCTGAGCATAATCACTACGCGCCGCCAGCGACAGCCTGCCCTCTCCCGCGCAGCCGACGAACGCGCCGTTCGCCAGCGCGGCCGAGATCGAGCCCGTGTAGTTTTCCGCATACCAGCCGTTGCGCAGGATCGTGGCGGGGATGCCGGCGGCGACGATGTCGGCCTCGGTCGCGCGATGTTCGTCGGCCAGGCTGATGGGGTTTCGGTCGGCATGGAGTAGGCTGGTATAGGCGATGCGCCGGACCCCTGCCGCCTTCGCCGCCGCGATCACGTTGCGGTGCTGCGTCGTCCGCTTGCCGACCTCGCTCGACGAGATCAGCAGCAGCGTATCGACGCCGGCGAGCGCGGGCGATAGCATCTCCGCTGCCGCGTAATCGAACGCGCGCGCCGCCACGCCGAGGTCGGCCGCCTTGTCCGGCGAGCGGACGAGTGCGACGATGCGGTCGGCCGGAACCTTCTGTTTCAGGCTGGCGATGACAAGGCGGCCGAGCTGTCCGGTCGCGCCAGTGATGGCAATGGTCATTAGAATGTTCCTTCTCTTGAATCATCGAACCGGAAGCCGGAGATGGCCGTGGACAGCACCTCGCCGGCGAACACCCGCTCGCCCGGACCGCAGCCGGCGCCTGCCGCCACCATCAGCGGCAGCAGATGCTCCGCCTCCGGATGGGCGAAGCGGCCCTGCGGGGCGTCGGCCCAGGCGGCGAGGCGCTCGGCGCGCGGTCCGTCCAGCAGCGCCACGCTTTCGGTCAGCCATGCGTCGAACTCGCGCGACCGCGTAGTCGCACGCGGGTCGCCATAGGCGCGCATGTTGTGGAAGCTCATGCCCGAGCCCAGGATCAGCGCGCCTTCGTCGCGCAATGGCGCCAACGCCCGCCCGGCGCTCAGGTGCAGCGCGGGGTCGAGCCCGCGATCGACCGACATTTCGACGAGCGGGATGTCGGCGTCCGGAAAGGCGACTTTGAGCGGCACGAACACGCCGTGGTCCAGCCCGCGCGCCTGATCGACGGTAGCCGCTATCCCGGCGCCGCGCAGCAGGTCCGCGGCGCGCGCCGCCAGCCCCGGGCTGCCCGGCACGTCGTAGCGCAGTTGATAGGTATGCGGCGGAAAACCGTGATAGTCGTAGATCAGGCCGGGCCGTTCCGCGCCGGTGAGGGCGAAGCCGTCAGTTTCCCAATGCCCCGACACCACCAGGACCGCCTTTGGGCGTTCGGGCAGCGTTGCGGGAATGCCGGCCAGGAAGGCGGCCATGTCGGTCCACATGCCCTGCGGATCGTCCATGAAGAAGCACGGGCCGCCTCCGTGCGGGATGAAATAGGCCGGTTGTGCGGTCATCATGCGCTTCTCCCGATCAAACGGGTCGGAACGACGGCGAAGGCACCATCGCCGATCAATGCCTGCACCGCCAGCATTGCCGCCCATACTGCCGGATATTCCCAGCCGCCGCCAGCATTGTTGAAGAAGAAGCCTTTGGCACCATGCACGGTCACAATCGTGCCGAGGATCAACGGGATCATCGCAACGGCGACGAGGCGAGCCTGGATGCCCAGGACCAGCGCCACACCGCCGGTAAATTCCACCGCCATCGTCAGATAGGCAAGCGCCTCAGGCAGGCCGAGACTGGCGAAAAAGACAACGGTGCCAGCCGGCCCGAATACGAACAGCTTCAATCCCAGATGGGCCAGGAAAAGCGCGCCCAAAACGATCCTCAGAAGCGCAGCGCCGTAGGGCGCGGTGGACGGGTTCGGACTGTGCACGGTCAATCTACTCTTCGCTGGATATGGACCTATCGCTGAAACCTGATAATCCGCGATTTGCGACGATCAGCTTACACCAGGAGTTTTAAGTATGGCTGACCGCCTGACTGGAATGGAAGTGTTCGTCGGCGCCATTCGGCTTGGCAGCCTATCAGCCGTCGCACGCCACCTGCGTATTTCGCCAACGATGGCCGCAAAACATCTCGATGCCCTCGAAAACCGGCTCGGCGCGACTCTCGTGCATCGTACAACACGGCGATTGTCTCTAACGGAGGCTGGGCGGGACTATCTCGACCGTGCGGAACGCATTCTGCTCGATCTGCGAGAGGCCGAGGCCGAGGCATCGTCTCAGTCGGTGACCGCAACAGGGCTGCTGCGCATCAGCGCACCAGCGACATTCGGTGTGCATCACATCGCGCCCCTCGCCCCTATCTTCCGGATACTGCATCCGCACGTCACGCTCGAATTCGAATTCAACGACCGCTACGTCGACCTTCTGGAAGAGCGGTGGGACCTGGCGATCCGCATCGGTCGATTGTCCGACAGCAGCCTGATCGCCCGCAAGCTGGTGGAGACGCGCATCGCCGTTTGCGCTTCTCCTGATTATCTGGCGCGTTGCGGTACTCCGTTGCGCCTTACCGACCTCGCGGGCCATGATTGTCTGGGCTATACCAATATCTCGCAGGCCGGCCCAATGACGTGGGCGTTCGGAGATGAGGGCGCGATCAAAGTACCGGTCCGCGGAACCCTCTATGCCAATAATGGTGAAGCGCTGATCCGGGCCGCCATTGCTGGACATGGTCTGGTCTACGGCCCGCGTTTCATCGCCGCCGACGCCCTCCGGAGCGGCGAACTGGTCGAAATCATGCTCGATCATCCGCCCATGCCGATGGGTGCCGTTCACGTCGTCTATCATCCTACACGACGCCCCGCTGCCAAGACGCGGGCATGGATCGCCTTCCTCGCCGAGCGCCTGCCAGAACTGGGCGCGGATTGGTGAGTTCCCAGGACATTATCCAGTCTCGGCGCCGCCTTCGCCATCAGACAGACTTGCTCGATTTCCATTCCAGCCCGCCCTAATACTTGATCTTGAGCAATTGCATCTGCTGGCAGCCGAACACGGGATACGTATCCAGCGGGCGCTATAGCGGATTTCTCGAAACTATTCGTTGTTAATGTCAGCGCGGCGACCCACAAGAGCTGGTCGCCTTACTCGACTTGAATGAATTTAGGAAACGCGATCTCGACGCTGAACCCGCGCTGCAGATTGACGATCGCCATCCTGGCCCGGTGAAGTTCGACGATCGCGGCAACCAGCGTCAGCCCTAGTCCCGCCCCTGGATGCACGCGGCTATGATCGACGCGGAAGAAACGTTTGGTCAGATTGGGCAGGTCTGCTTCGGGAACGCCTGCGCCGTCGTCCGCGACGATGAGCAAAACCGCGCAATCTGTCGTGCGCGCCTCGACCTCGACTGTAGTGCCAACTGGGGTGTGGGAGAGCCCGTTGTCAATAAGGTTGGCGAGCAACTGGTTTAGGAGCGCCGCGTCTCCGTACACCGGCTGCACAACGTCCACCCTGCATAGGAGCTTTCGGCCACTTTCTTCAGCTGCGGGCTGGTATGCCTCAATCGCGCGCTCGACGAGAACCCCAAGATCAACCGGAGCCTTGGCAATCGGTGTGCTCCCGGTCTCCAGGCGAGCGATCCGCAGCATGGCATTGAACAGGAGAAGAAGCTCGTCCGCCTCGCCGATCGCGCTTTCGATCTGCAGGGCTTGCGTTTCGGAGGACGGGTCAATCTCCTCCAGCCGGTTTCTGAGACGGTTGAGCGGCATACGAAGATCATGGGCGAGGTCGGCCGATATCTGTCGCATCGCGACCATTGCGGCTTCGAGTCGGTCGAGCATAGCGTTCAGGTTGTATGTAAGGTCATGAAACTCCTGGCCGAAGCCGATCGATGGAATCCGCTCCGAAAGATTTCCCTCCATGATCCGGCCGGTGGTGGCATTGACCCGCTCGAGCCGCATCAAAAAGGACAGACCCACGACAGTACCGACCGCGGCGGCGAGAAGGACGAGAATGATGCTGCCCCAGAACGCGACGCGGTGGAGTGCGTCGCGCAGCTGGTCAAGCGGATAGCTTTCGCGCCCGACCGCCATGAAGGTGCCGTCGGGCATTCGCTCGGTCAGGATCAGCATCCTGATCCGGTCGGCGGCGCCCGGCGACGATATATCGGCCGCTTTGGCGTCGATGGTTGCGAAGCCCTCGATCCGAATGGCTTCGTCCGGGATGCCACTGTCGAATCGCGCGCCTTGGGGAGGGACAATGAGATAGCGGTAGCGGCTGATCCCATCGGTCCGCACATGCTCGGCAAGAATCCTGGTCAGTGCCGCACCGCCCTCCAGTTGGGCGTCGGCGCGCATGATCGCCATCTGGTGACGCAGCGCATCGTGCAGTTCCCGCTCGGCGAAGCGGGCAACGCCAAAGTCGAGCAGCACCAGCAGGACGACGGCACCGACCCCGAAGATCGATGCGAAGATGATGGCCAACCGGAACGCGGCGGTCCGCCACAATCCTCTCATCGGTCCACTATTCGGCGTCGAGGACATAGCCAACGCCGCGCAAGGTGTGGAGCAGGGGCCTTTCGAACCCGCGATCGATCTTTGCTCGAAGCCGGCTGATGTGCGCGTCGATGATGTTGGTCCGCGTGTCGAAGTCGTAGCTCCACAGGCCTTCGAGCAGCATCGTGCGGGTCACCGTCTGGCCTGCGTGGCGGACGAGAAATTCGAGCAGGCGATATTCCTGCGGGGTCAGATCGAGGCGGCGGCCGGCCCGGCAGACCCCCCTGGCCCGCAGATCGACGTGGAGATCGCCGATTAAGACCTGATCGCGATCCGCGACATCGTCATTCAGACCACGTCGGTGAAGCGCGCGGACGCGGGCCAACAACTCACTGAATGCGAAGGGCTTGCCAAGATAGTCGTCGGCCCCGGCTTCCAGGCCCTCGACACGCTCGTCCACCGCAGACAAGGCGGTGAGTATGAGTATCGGGGTCTTCACGCCGCCCGATCGCAGCGCCTCGATCAGAGAAAGCCCCGAGCGGCCGGGCAGCATCCGGTCGACGATCAAGACATCATATACTGGCTGCCGTGCCCGCTCGAGGCCACCTTCCCCATCTGCCGAACAGTCGACCGCATGGCCAAGCTCGGAAAAGCCGCGCGCGATGAAGGCGGCCGTCTTCTGATCGTCTTCAACAAGCAGGATGTTCACGTCGGCCTCAATCCTCACGGCATGGCGTTGCACCTTGAAATCGGATTGCTCATCCTAGCCAATGCCGGTCGCTTGTGCATCCGTCCAGGAGCTGCAATGCTGATTGTCATGATCGCTCCCATTCAGACCTGTTGGCTGCTCGGACAATGCGGCTCGCACGCGTTCGAAAAGGCGCGCGAGCCGCGCAGGTGTTAGAAGTTTACCCGGACACCTCCGCCGATATAGCGGGCGGGATTGGGGCGCGC
This sequence comes from Tardiphaga sp., assembly GCF_041424195.1. Classification (NCBI taxonomy): domain Bacteria; kingdom Pseudomonadati; phylum Pseudomonadota; class Alphaproteobacteria; order Hyphomicrobiales; family Nitrobacteraceae; genus Tardiphaga; species Tardiphaga sp. The sequence continues at coordinate 9,595 of NZ_JBGMOE010000201.1, forward strand.
ACCATCCGAACCGCGATGGACGAGCCGGCGTTCGTCGAGCAGATTCTCCGCCCGTGCGTAGATGTCGACCGACGGCGTGAGCGCGTAGGTCGCCGACAGGTCGATCGTGAACAGGCTTTGGGTGGTGATGAAGCGTGTATCGACCCCCGCGCGGCCGCAGGTGGTGTTGACGCAGGCGCCGTCCGAATAGTTGAACCCGGCGTTGAAGCTCAGCCCGACGTCATGCTCGAGCCCGAATTCCAGTCGACCGATATGCTTGGGCGTGTAGTCGAGGACATCGTCCTTGCGGACGCCCGTCGCCACGTCGGCGGCCTGGGTATATTTGCCATCGGTGTAGGTGTAGGCGAGCCTGACCGGCAGGCGGAAGCCGTTGCCTTCGTAAAGATTGCCCGACACGCCTACTTCGAGGCCGTAAACCTTTTTGGCGCCGTCCTGTTGCACGCCATCGACCGAACCGTCCGCGCATGGGTTGCCGACGAGGCAGTTGCGCAGCGCATTGCTGTAATCGGTATAGAAGCCGATCACATCGACGCTGAAGCCGCCGCTGCGGAATCGCACGCCGCCTTCGTAATTGGTGCTTTCCTCGCCCTTGCTGCCCTGAATGGCCGTCGATCCCGGCGGAGCGAAGCCCTGGTGGACGCCGGCAAGCAGCGTCCACTGCTCGCTCGCCTCATAATTGAGGCCAAGACCAAGCGTGGTCTTCTTCAAGTTATTGCGTGCGCCATTAGGCAGCGCCACATTGGCGAGCGACCGGATGTTCTCGTGGCGCAGGAGCGGGAGCAGCGTCAGGCCTCCAAACCGGATGCGATCGGCGATCCAGAAGGAGGTCGCCTTGGCAAAGCCTTCATTCTCGGCCGCGGTCTCTCTGCGGTTGAAAACGAGACTGCCGTTGACCTGATTATAGATGATGTTCGGCGCCTGGGTGCGCGCCTCGTCCTTGTGCCAACGCACCCCGCCCATCAGCTCATGTTCGATGCTGCCGGTGGCGAACCGGGCGCGACCTTCGAATTGCAGGCCACGCGAGAGAAAGCGCTGGAAATTGTCGACATAGCGCACGCCGTTGGGATGCGTGGTGTTGGCCGTGCCATCGAGAATGCCTTGAAGCAAGGCCGCGTTCTGCCCGCCATTGTTGACCTGTGCCGCGATCCCGGAAACGGCAATGCCGACCCCGTTGATCTGATTGAGCCGCGTATAGTCGCGAAATGTCTTGGTAACGTAGCCGGTCGAAATCAGCGAGATATTCGGTGTGATCTCGAAGCGATGCTGGAGGCTTGCGGAGCGGCGTCCCTGAACCATGCGTTCGCGCTCGCTCAGGCCATAGCGGCGATCGGGATTGCGCTGGAAATCGGCGTCGGTGAGGCCGAGATAGGAAACGTCGGCATCGTTGTCGCCCTTGAACAGCTTGAGATCGAGTTGCTGCTGAATCGCCGCGCCCTCCGGCGCCCGCCAACGCAGCTTGAGCATATATTCGCGCACGTCGTTGCCCGCGCCGCGGTTCGACCGGTCGATCTTCTGGAAGCCGTCCGTCCGGTTCTGATAGGTCTCGGCCAGTACGCCGAACTGGCCGAAGGTGCCGCCGGCCCAGCTATGCAGGCGGCGACTGTTCCATTCGCCGATCTCGGCGTTGACGAAGCCCGCCGGCCCATCAGGGATGCGGGTGGAGATCAGGTTGACGGCGCCCGATGTCGTCTGCGGGCCATAGCGCAGGATCTCGGGCCCCTTGAGAACCTCGACACCGCTCATGCGGCCCGCCGACGGGAAATAATAGGCCGATGTATTGGCATAGGGCGCCATCGCCGCCGGCACGCCGTCTTCCATGATCGAGATGCGATCGCTGCGTCCGGACGAGGATGCGCGGATGCCGATGCGCGGGAAAGTCCCGAGGCCGTCTTCCTCGCGAACATAGACGCCGGGAACGCTACGCAGGATTGAGTGGATGTTGTTGAACTCGAACCGTTCGAGGTCTTCATTGTCGATGACGACGGCCGAGCCGGTCGACAGGCGGGCATCCTCGCGCGTTCCGATCACAAGGATGGCATCGCGCTCTGCCGGTGAGGGCACCTCTTCGGCACTGGTCTCGGCCATTGCTGCCACAGGCAACCACAGCGCGAATGCCGCAGTCCCTACGAGAAGCTTTGCCGCGGTCATGCTGCTTTTGGCAGGATCGATTATCATAGAATGCCCCCTAATTTGTTAAAACGCGATTGCGACTAAGTCGCATGAGGGCGCTATCTCTTTTCGGGTAATGCGTCTCAATAACGAATTTCCAATCTGCGCAACTTGTAATGGTAGCGTCAGATTGTCGTCAGAAAGGACGCGGACCATAGCGGAGGCTACGTATGACCGGTGCCGTTCGCCAGAAAATCCGGGTTAGGTTGTGCAGCACTTGCGGTTTCTGAGCTAAAGCAAGGAACGGTTAGATTCTCGTACCAAACGGGAGGCCCCTCCAGGCGTGCTTGGAGCCAAAACTTACCGGTTAGGGGTTTCCACAGGTGTGGCGTGGCTACCGCGCCCCTATGCTCCCTCCGACAAACAAGGAGGCTTTGCTATGCTCAAGGATATCGTCGCGATTGTCGACAATGATGAACAGGCGAGGGATTTCATCCTGAACGCAAGCTTGTTCGCGCATGCGCAGGAAGCCCACCTGGCGATCACGATCCTCAGCGAAAGATTTTGGGATGCGGCATTATTACCGCCTTACGAGGCTTATGCTGCAGTATTCGACGAGATCGAAGCTCAGGATGGGCGGCGAGCCGCGGGCGTCCTGCGCATTCTCGATGAGGCGGCAATTCCAGCCGAGGTGCGTTCGGTGGCAGACTCACCTGCATATCTCAGTGGTGCGACGCGGGTGGAGGCACGCTACGCTGATCTACTGCTGAGCGCCCCACCCTCATCGTTTGCGAACCCGAAACTAGGTCGTCGCTGTATAGAAGGCGCCTTGATGTCGTCCGCAGGCCCCATCCTGCTCCTTCCCGATGAGTCGCGCCTCGAAAGGATCGATCACGCTGTCCTCGGCTGGGATGCATCCGGGGAAGCGCGCCGCGCCGCGCGGGATTTACTGACGCTGCTTGAGCCGGGCGCGCGGATCGACGTGATCACCGTCGACGCCCAACCAAGCGGCGACGGACACGGCGCGCACCCGGGTACGGACATTGCCCGCCATCTGGCGCGGCACGGTTTCACAGTCGAGGTGCATCAGTTAAGTTCAGGTGGAAGATCGATCTCCACCTCGCTGGAAACATTTGCCCTGGAGACTGGCGCAAATATTCTCGCGATCGGCGCCTTTGCGCATTCCCGGGTGCGGGACATCTTTCTCGGCGGCGTGACCAGAAGCCTTCTCGACAATGTCCGCATGCCGCTGTTGCTTTCGCGATAGGCGGGCTTGTCTCGGGCGCGGCATCGGGCAACGGTGTCGCCATGATATTTTTGGGAAACCATTGGGGAACACTGTACCTTGCGTTTGAATGGATCATCCGCTTGGCGATGCTGGTCCTCGTGCCGTTTCGTCGCTCACCGGAAGCCGCGCGTAGCTGGCTTTTGCTCGTGCTTTTTCTGCCGATACCGGGTCTCGTTCTTTATCTGCTGATCGGGCGCCCGCGATTTCCCAAATGGCGCAGACAGCGCTTCGCCGACCTCCCGCGCGCGGGAGCGGCAGGCAGTGCCATGACGCGTACGGCTAAAATTTTTCCTCCGGATATCGAACCCAGCAGAAAACCCCTCGCAGATCTCATTAGCAATCTGGGCAACCTCCCCGCGGTCGGCGGCAATGCGGTCGAGCTTCTCGATGGATATGAAGACTCCATCGATCGCCTGTGCGACGACATTGATAGCGCTCGTCAACATGTCCACCTTCTCACATATATTTTCGCCGACGACGCCATCGGCAAGCGCGTAATCGAAGCGCTCGGTCGTGCGTGCTCCCGGGGCGTCACCTGCAGGGTCATAATCGACGCGCTAGGGTCGCGGCCGTGGGCTACACGGGCCGTCGCAACCATGCGCGCGCTCGGTATCGATGCTAGGCAAGCTTTACCGGTCCGACCGTTCCGGTGGCAACCTGCGCGGGCCGATCTTCGCAATCATCGCAAGATCACCGTGATCGATGGCTTGATTGGCTACATTGGTTCCCAGAACATCGTTGCCGCCGACTTCCGCGCCGGTATCCTCAACCAGGAACTTGTGGCCCGGCTGATGGGGCCGATCGTCGGCCAGTTGCAGTCGGTCTTCATTTCGGACTGGTACCTTGAAACGGGCCGCCACCTTGTTGGGTCCGGGCTGTTTCCTCCATCCGACGATATGGGCCAGGTTGCGCTGCAAATCTTGCCCAGCGGTCCCGACTACCCGATCGCTGGGAGTGAGCGCCTTACGGTCGCGCTTATCTATGCAGCGAGGAAGCGCGTGGTTATCACCACGCCTTATTTCATCCCCGATGAAGGATTAATCGAAGCGCTGCAGTCAGCCGTATTACGCGGGGTGGATGCTCGTCTGGTCGTCTCTTCGGTGCAGGATCAACGTCTGGTCGGTCTCGCGCAGCGATCTTTTTACGCGGAAATGCTTCGGGCAGGCGTTCGCATATTCCTTTACCAAGGGCGGCTGCTTCACGCCAAGCATGTGACGGTTGACGATGACATGGCGATGATCGGATCCAGCAATGTCGACATCCGTTCTTTCACCCTGAACGCAGAAGCCAATCTGATCATCTACTCGCGCCACGAGATCGGGCGCATCCGCGTTTTGGAGAAACATTATTTTGCGGCCAGTCACGAACTGCACGCTGCCGAGTGGGGCCGACGCGTCATCAGTCACAAGGTTCTCGAGAATCTGGCGCGTTTGGTCAGCCCGCTTCTCTGAGCGCGGTCCAAGACGGTCTACCGAGACTGCTCGCCACTGCGCGCTTCCCTACAACGGGATTTGATGATGTGGGGGTGGCGGACGCCAAACCGCAGCAATCATAGTCGGAAAGGACATCTTTCATGGTCACCGCGCGGCATCGAAACGCGGGAAAAGAGGGAGGCTGAGTGGCGATCGGTCGCCAATTTTTGCACAAGTGCGCCCCGGATGCTGAATTCGGTGCAAGTCGAGACTTTGCCATGACAAGGCACCGCGAATCGGTTAAGGCCCTTCCCCATGTTTCGTTGGGGTGTCCTCATCCTTTGTATGCTCGTAACGTCGCTGACCACAGCGGCGGCCGTTCATGCAAATTAGTTTCCCAGCTCCGCGAGCATCGATTGTTCCGGCTACGTCCACAGTGAAGGGGACAGCGATCAATCGCAAGGAGACGCGGATAAGGCCGCTCCGCATCATCATGGCAGCTGCCACGGCGGCGCCTCGCTCCTGCCGGCGCGGGACAACGCGCCCACGATTGTCGCCTTGTCAGCCGGCACAGTAGGCTTCATCGAGACCCCGGCTCTTGCCCGGTGGACGCCAGGGCCGGGATTGAGACCACCCATCGCCTGATTGATCATCGCCGTCTGTGACCCGCGCGGGTTGCAGCATGACGCTCATCAACCAGGAAATCTTCCATGCATAGGATCATCGCGGCCGTTTTGGCCGCCACGTCTTGCGTCGCCATCGCGCAAGCACAGGAAATTAACGAGGCACAACACAGCGAGGGCCCCGTCTTCACCCTCGACCAGGCGGTGGTCGCCGCGGGTGGCAGTGCTCCGGCAGCGGAAGCGGCTGAGGCTGGCGTCAGGGCTGCGGAGGCGGCTCGCACCGTCGCCGGGCTGCGACCCAACCCGCAGGTCCAATCCCAGATCGAAAACGTCGCCGGATCGGGCCTCTATCGTGGCCTCCGACAGGCTGAGACGACGGTCGGGGTCAGCTTGCCGATCGAACTCGGTGGCAAGCGATCGGCTCGCATCGCGGTCGCCGATGCGCAGACGCAGCGCGCTCTTCTCCTGTCCGCTATCACCCAGGCAGATATCCGCGTCCAGGTCACGCAGCTTTACATCGATGCGCTTGCCGCCGAGCGGCGCCTGATCACGGCTCGCGATCAGCTTCGGATCGCGCAGGAGGCTTTGAACGCCGCCAAGGTGCGTGTCCAGGCAGGCCGAGCCTCGCCGATCGAGGAACAGCGCGCCGACGTCGCGCGTCTCAATGCCCAGGCCGGAAGGGAACGCGCCCAAAGGCTGGTTGAGGCGGCCCGAGCGAACCTCGCACGCCGCATCGGACAGCCGGTGACGGGTGAACTTGACATCGCCGCGCTCGATCGCCTCCCGCCATCGACCTATGGCCCCGCCGTGGCGACGAGTGCCGGCACGCTGGCTCTCGCTGCCGCCGAGGCTGATCTTGCCGTGGCGGACGCCGGCGTCCGCCTTGCGAGGTCGCAACGTGTGCCGGACCTGACCATCGGCCCCGCGATACGGCGGCTCGAGGCGACCAATGACACGGTTGCCGTGTTCAGCCTCTCGATCCCGATCCCACTTTTTAATTTCGGTAAGGCCGCGGTAGCGCAGGCCTCGGCGGAACGGAGCCGGGCCGAGGCGCAGCGACGCGTAACCGCGCTTGATGTCGAGCAGGCAATCACCGATGCGCAGGCAGAAGCCGACAATGCCGCGACGACGGCGCGCAACGCGAATGGCCCCGCTCTGGCGGCGGCTCGCGAGGCGGCCCGCATTGCCCGCATCGGATATCACGAGGGGAAGTTCGGGCAGCTCGATCTGCTCGATGCGGAGCGCACGCTGGCGGACACACGCCTGGCCGCGATTGACGCGCTCGCCGCCTACCAGAATGCGAAAGCCCGGCTGGAACGCCTGACGGCGCCTGCCCCGCAACAGGGAAATTGACCGATGAAGATTATGAAATCCGATACGACGCTGGCGTCGCTGACACTCGCCCTTCTGCTCACCGCATGCGGGACCGATCAGCCGGCTGGTAACGAAGGCGCTCCCATCGACGAACCGTCGAAAGCCGGAAAGACCGCGCATGCCGATGAAGGCCAGATCACCCTTTCGGAAGAGCAGATCACGTCTGCCGGCGTCCGGATCGGTCGCCCAACGGTCGGTGGTTCGGGCACGTTAGAACTCCCGGCGACGATCGAGGGCGATCCGCAGAGTACGCAGGTCGTGTCGGCCGCGATCGGTGGCCGAGTCGTTTCGCTGACGCGCAACCTGGGGCAAAGCGTCGACCGCGGTCAGACGCTTGCTGTCATCGAAAGCCGCGAGGCCGCGCAGCTCAAAGGCGAAGTGGAAGCCTCCCGCGCCCGCCTCGCACTCGCCGAATCCAACCTTGCGCGCGAGCAACGGCTCTTCGCACAGCGGGTTTCACCCGAACAGGATCTGATCGCTGCCCGCACAGCTGCCACCGAAGCCCGCATTGCCCATCATCAGGCGCAAGGCCAGGTAGCGGCAGCAGGCGGCGGCGGCGGCGGCCTGAACCGTCTCGGCATCACGGCGCCGGTTTCCGGTCACGTCATTGCACGCAGCGTCGTGCTGGGCCAAACCGTAGCCGCCGATGCCGAACTCTATCGCATCGCCAACCTCTCCAACGTCTCGCTGTCGCTCAATCTGCAACCCGCCGATGCAGGCCGGGTGGCGCCCGGCAACATGGTGCAAGTCACGGCGCCAGGTCGGCGCGCGCTCGCTCGAGTGACCTTTGTGTCTCCGGCGCTGGATGCTCAGACCCGCCTCGTACCGGTGATCGCAACGCTTGATAACGGCGAGGGAAAATGGCGCGTCGGCGAACCTGTCACGGCCTCGGTCCAATTGTCGGGCAGCGGCGGTGACGGTGCCGTCCGTGTCCCATTGACAGCTGTTCAGACAGTCGAGGGTAAGACGGTCGTATTCGTGCGGACCAGGACCGGGTTTCAGGCGACACCCGTAACGCTCGGCGACAATTCGGGGAACGATGTGATCGTGCGCTCCGGCCTCAAGGGCACCGAACAGATCGCGACCATCAACAGCTTCACGCTCAAGGCCGAACTCGGCAAGGGCGAAGCAGCGCACGAGGACTGACCCAATGATCGCCCCCATCGTCAACTGGGCGGTTCACAAGCGCTGGCTCGTCCTGCTGCTGACCGCCATTGCCGCCGTCATCGGTGGCACCGCCCTGTACCGCCTGCCCATCGACGCGGTCCCGGATATCACCAACAACCAGGTCCAGATCAATGTCCGCGCACCCGCCCTCTCGCCCGAGTTGGTCGAGAAGCAGGTTTCCTTCCCGATCGAGACCGCGCTCGCCGGCATTCCGGGCCTTGAGAATACTAGATCGCTCAGTCGCAACGGCTTTGCGCAGATCACGGCGGTTTTCGACGAATCGACCGACATTTACTTCGCCCGCCAGCAGGTCGGCGAACGTCTGACCGGTGTCGCCGAGAATCTCCCCGACGGCGTAAATCCGGAAATGGGTCCGATCGCCACAGGCTTGGGGGAGGTCTATATGTGGACCGTGCGCCTCGACCACCGGAAGGACGACACGCATTTGCCAGGCGAGCCCGGCATGCAGCCCGACGGCAGCTATCTCACGCCGGAAGGCGAACGGCTCACCAGCGAGATCGACCGCGCGACCTATCTGCGCACCGCACAGGACTGGATTGTAGCGCCGCTGCTCAAGAACACAAAGGGGCTCGCCGGCGTCGATGCAATTGGCGGATACGCGAAACAGTTTCTCGTCGTGCCTGACGTTCAGCGGCTTGCCTCCCTGGGGTTGACCTTGACTGACCTCGGCAACGCGTTGGAGAAGAACAACACGAGCGTCGGTGGCGGCTTCGTCAATCGTAATGGCGAAGGCCTTGCTGTCCGGTCCGACGCCCTCGTTCGTAACGCGGATGAACTCGCGCGGATCGTCGTTGCGACACGAGAAGGCGTCCCGATCACCCTTGGCCAGGTCGCAACTGTCAAGACCGGGCAAGCCATCCGGATGGGTTCCGCCTCCGAGAATGGCACCGAAGTCGTGGTGGGCACCGCCATCATGCGCATCGGCGAAAACAGCCGGACGGTGGCGACGGCAGTCGCCGATCGCCTCGAGGCGATCAATGCTTCGCTTCCCCCGGACGTTATCGTGCAGCCCGTGCTCGACCGCACGACGCTCGTCAACTCGACGATCAAGACAGTCGCGAAAAATCTGAGTGAAGGCGCCCTTCTCGTTATCGTCGTTCTGTTTGCACTGCTGGGCAATTTCAGGGCGGCGCTGATTGCGGCGATGGTCATCCCCATAACGATGCTGCTGACCAGCTTCGGCATGCTGCGTGCCGGTGTCTCGGCGAACCTCATGAGTCTTGGGGCGCTCGACTTCGGTCTCATCGTCGATGGCGCCGTCATTATCGTCGAGAATGCGCTCCGGCGGATGGCGGAAGAACAGCATCACAAAGGCAGGCTGCTGACGACGCACGAACGGCTCGCCACCGTCGCGACGGCGGCGCGCGAGATGATCCGACCCTCTGTGTACGGCCAGGCGATCATCATCCTCGTATACATCCCTCTCCTCACGCTCTCCGGCGTGGAAGGCAAGACGTTCGTACCGATGGCTCTTACCGTCATCATTGCGCTGGCGTTTGCCTTCGTTCTTTCACTCACCGCAGTCCCGGCTGCGATCGCGATCTGGCTGTCCAATCGTATTGAGGAGAAGGAGGGCCGGATCATGCGCTGGCTCAATGCCCGCTATGAGCCGGGTCTCCATAAAGCAATGCAGCGGCCCGGCATCACGATCGGTGCCGGTATTGGCGCCTTCGTCGTCGCGGCGGCGGCGTTTACCTCCCTTGGCCAGGTATTTCTGCCACAGCTCGACGAAGGCGATTTGCTGATCCAGGCCCTGCGCATTCCAGCCACTTCGGTCCAACAAAGCCAAGCCATGCAGGTGCCGATCGAGCGGATGATGTCGAAGCAGCCCGAAGTTCAGTTCGTTTTTTCGAAGACGGGTACCGCAGAACTGGCATCGGATCCGATGCCGCCCAATGCGACTGACATGTTCGTGATCCTCAAACCGCATAAGGAATGGCCGGACCCCAGCCTGACCAAGGCGGAACTGATCGAGCGCCTCGAGAGCAACCTCAACCGATTCCCGGGCAATGCCTATGAGATCACCCAGCCTATCCAGATGCGCTTCAACGAGCTGATCGCAGGGGTGCGGGGCGATATTGCGGTCAAGATATTCGGCGACGATTTCAACGCAATGAATGCCACCGCCGAGAAGATCGCTGGCGTGCTTCGCCGCACGCAGGGGGCTGCGGACGTCAAGGTCGAACAGACGACGGGCCTTCCTATGCTCGACATTCGTGTCAACCGCGACGCCATGTCCCGCCTCGGTGTGACAGCGCAAGATGTTCAGGACATCGTAACGGCCACGCTTGGCGGCCGCACGTCGGGCATGATCTTTGAAGGTGATCGGCGCTTCCCGGTGGTCATTCGACTCTCGGACGACCAGCGCGCAGATCTCGCAACCTTGCAGCAAGTGCAGGTCCCGGTGCCGGGTGGCCGCTTCGTGCCGCTGGCCAGCGTCGCCGACATCCGAATTGCCGACGGCCCCAATCAGATCAGCCGCGAGAACGGCAAACGCCGCGTGGTGGTGCAGGCCAATGTCCGCGGACGCGACATAGCGAGCGTCGTTGACGAAGCACGGACGAAAATCGCGAAAGATGTGCGGCTTCCAGCCGGAAGTTATCTCGAGTGGGGCGGCCAGTTCGAGAATCTGGCTTCGGCGCGAGACCGGCTCCAGCTGGTGATCCCGGCCTGCTTCATATTGATCCTGCTGTTATTATATGGCGCATTGGGTTCGGTCCGCGATGCGGCGATCGTCTTCACCGGCGTACCGCTGGCGCTCGTCGGCGGCGTATTGGCGCTGTTTCTGCGAGGCATGGATTTTTCCATCTCCGCCGCCGTCGGATTCATCGCACTGTCCGGCATCGCCGTGCTCAACGGCCTTGTCATGGTTTCGTCGATCCATGACCTCATGCGACAGGGGACGGAACGTGCCGAGGCCGCACGCGTGGGCGCTATCCAACGTTTGCGTCCGGTTGTTATGACCGCGTTGGTGGCAAGTCTCGGCTTCGTGCCAATGGCGCTCGGCACCGGCGCCGGCGCCGAGGTACAGAAGCCTCTTGCGACGGTTGTCATCGGAGGCCTCATCTCGGCGACGTTGCTCACGCTGTTCGTCCTGCCGACGCTCTACGCTCGCTATGGACGCAAGGACATGGTGGACGACGACGCTGAAGAACAGGGGCCGGCACCGGAGGCTGCGGATCATCCGCAGCCTCAACACTGATGGGCGTGCGTTCAGGGCTGTCGGTTGCCCAACCCGATGCCGCATGCTGGGAGAGGGATGAGGATACGGCACATGATTGAGGAAACGGTCTTCACGGCCCACAGCTCGGCATTGAGGGTCTGGACTCTGCTGGCCGATCTGTCGGGCTATGCGCGATGGCATCCGCAGTACCGCTTCAGCAACGGGCCAGCGCGGAGCGAGAAGTCCGTTCTATCCTGGTTGTTGTTCGACGATCGTCGCGTCAAATTTCTGGTTCATGTCGATAGCGGCGACAAACCTCAGAAGATCGGATGGCGCGGTGGCAGAAAGGGGCTGGTCACGCTTCGTGAGCACTATGAAATTAAGCCAATCGCAAATGGCGCGGAGGTGCGTCACATTTTCGATTGCCGGGGCGTGGTTGGAACCCTTTTCGTTCTTCTCACCCGCAATAGTATTCGAGAGGATATGATAGCGCAGGACTCTGCGTTCCTGGCCCACTTGAAGAAGCAATCACGAAAGTCGATCCCCGACAAGGGTTACCGCGCCGCAGCTCCATCGCGATACCTGTACGCGGCAGCGCCAATGATTGAGGTCGTTCGTCCCGCCTATTGCGGACACTCCGGATAGATTGATCACCCACCGCCTGACCAATATGTAAGACGAGGAGAAATTAAAATGACCGACAGTATGCGACCCCAAGGACTTCTATGTCCGGTTTGCAAGACCGATCTCATCATGAGCGAGCGTCAAGGAATCGAGATCGACTACTGCTCTCAATGTCGAGGCGTTTGGCTGGATCGCGGCGAACTCGACAAGATCATTGAACGGAGCCTCGGTGAAAGCGCGTCACGTCCTATGCCCGGCATGAACGATGAAGGACGTCGGAGCCATGATGAGCACGGATCTCGGCATGGAGGTCATCGGCGACGCAAGAGCTTCTTCAGTGAGCTTTTTGACTGATACTGGAAGGAAATCGACCCCCGTCTGGGGCCGCCCTTAGCCTCACGCGAGAAGGGTCCGCACCATGGGCGCCCGATCCAACGGCGCCCATGGTGGACGTTGGCCGCGGCGCGCGGAGAGGATGATGCGAAAATTGGGATATTGGAGCGCCAGCATTTTAATTCTCACCCTCGATTTAGCGAGCTGTTCAACCAAACAGGGTGACGAGAGCCGCCATGATGGGCGCTCGGTTCCTGGGCTGATCGGGGAGCAAATTTATGCCTGCCAAGACGGGTCGGAGGTCGATGTCGACTTTCTGACCGATGGTCTTACCCTCGATTTTAGCGTGCGACCGGCGGGCAAGGCGGAACGGCTCACGGCGCCCGCCACGGGTCTGACCTTCATCGGGGACAAGATAAACATAAAAATTTCTGGAGGTGATTCGCTGACGATCCTCCGGACGGGCGCCCAACCCCTGTTATGCCAAAGAATAAAATCTGCCAGCACGACATAACAATAATATTCGCCAACCAGGACCTGGTTAGATTGCCGACAATACCCATAGCGAAATATGCGATCAAGGAGCGTTGCGATGACCGAAAAGCTCACATTGGACATTCCTTTGCTGCTCCCCGAGGTTGAAGATGCTGCCGACGCGTGCATCAGCCGCGTCGTGGGAACAGTGACGCACCTGCGCGGCGTGGAAGCCGCCCATGTCAAGCCTGCAACGGGCGATGAACCCGCGCAATTATGTGTCCACTTCGATCGTGAAGCCGTGACGCTCACGCGGCTCCGCGACCTCGTTCGCGCCGCCGGTGCAGATGTGACGGGACGATATGGCCATCTCAACTGGGCCGTTGACGGACTCAACCACCAGCGCCGTGCACGGACGGTCGCCGAGACACTTTGTACGCAAGACGGGATTCTGGCGGCGAGCGCAAACGCTGGAGGCACGATCGGCATCGAATATGATCGTCAGCAGATCGAAGAAGCACGGATCCGGGAGGTGCTGACCAGACTCGGCGTCGTGATACGCGAGGAGACTGCTCCATCGCAGGATCGGCATACCCACCATGATCATGGACCGAACGGCCACGGAAAGGCCGAAGAAAGTGCCGAAAAGCACAGCGCTGGCGATGGCCATGACCATGCCCACAGCAACTTCCTCGGCCCCAATACCGAATTGATCTTTGCGATCACGTGCGGCGCCCTGCTCGGCGTTGGTTTTGCAATCGAGAAGTTGGCAACCGGAGCACCCGGCTGGCTTTCGACCACCTGCTATATCACAGCCTATCTGTTTGGCGGCTTCTTCACGCTGCGTGAAGCGATCGACAACCTCAAGTTAAAGAAATTCGAGATCGACACGCTGATGCTGGTGGCCGCTGCGGGCGCAGCGGCGCTGGGCGCATTTGCAGAGGGTGCGCTCCTGCTGTTTCTGTTCAGTCTCGGCCACGCGCTCGAACATTATGCGATGGGCCGAGCCAAGCGTGCCATCGAGGCACTAGCGGAGCTTGCACCAGAACGAGCCACCGTCCGTCGTGATGGACAAACGATCGAAATCGCCGTCGAAGACCTGGTGGTCGGCGACGTCGTTGTCGTCCGCCCTAACGAACGGCTCCCCGCCGACGGTTTCCTGATCAAGGGCAACAGCGCCATCGATCAAGCGCCGGTGACGGGGGAGAGCATTCCGGTCGACAAGGTGCCGGTCGCTGATATCGAAGCCGCTCGGGCCAGGCCAGATGCAGTCGAGGGATCGTCTCGCGTATTTGCGGGCACGATCAACGGCGGGGCGGCGATCGAGATCGAAGTGACCCGCCGTTCGAATGAGACCGCACTCGCCAAGGTCGTGAAGATGGTGAGCGAGGCCGAAACCCAGAAATCGTCAACACAACGCTTCACCGACAGATTCGAACGTGTGTTCGTTCCTGCGGTATTGGCCCTGGCCTTCATGTTGCTCTTCTCCTGGGTCGTGATCGATGAACCATTCCGCGCCAGCTTCTATCGCGCGATGGCGGTTTTGGTGGCAGCGAGTCCGTGCGCATTGGCTATCGCGACGCCCAGCGCCGTTCTTTCCGGCGTTGCGCGCGCTGCCCGGGGCGGCGTGCTGGTCAAGGGCGGCGCACCCCTTGAGAATCTCGGATCGCTCAAGGCGATCGCGTTCGACAAAACCGGCACGCTTACCGAGGGGCGACCGCGTATCACCGACGTCGTACCCCTCAGCGGCGCAAGCGAAACGGAACTTCTCGCCGTTGCGGTTGCAGTGGAGGCAATGAGCGATCACCCGCTGGCCCAAGCCATCTCCAGGGACGGCAAGGAACGTTTGGGCCAACAGGCGTTGCCTGAGGCGACAGATCTCAAGAGCCTCACCGGCCGGGGCGTCACCGCAAATGTTGCCGGCGAAGCGGTGTGGATCGGCAAGGCCGAGATGTTTGGAGAGGACGGAATTCCGGCGCTGGGCGACGCGGCGACCGCCGCGATCGCTCAATTGCGGGAAAGGGGGCGCACGACGATGATCGTCCGTAAGGGCGAGCATGATCTCGGTGCGATAGGTCTGATGGATACGCCCCGCGCAGAGGCGAAAATCGCGCTGAAGCGGCTGCACGACATGGGCATCACCCGCATGATCATGATCTCGGGCGATCACCAGAAGGTTGCCGAGGCGATTGCGGCCGAGGTCGGGCTCGATGAAGCCTGGGGCGACCTGATGCCAGAGGAAAAGGTTGCAGCGATCAAGAAACTGGCCGGTGAGGACAAGGTGGCCATGGTTGGTGACGGCGTGAACGATGCACCCGCCATGGCCAGTTCGACTGTTGGGATCGCCATGGGTGCAGCGGGTTCGGATGTGGCGCTCGAGACTGCGGATGTCGCGCTGATGGCAGACGATTTGGCGCATCTGCCGTTCGCGGTCGGTCTCAGTCGGCGCACGCGCGGCATTATCCGCCAGAACGTCTTCGTCAGCCTCGGCGTGGTTGCCCTGCTCGTTCCCGCGACAATCTTCGGGCTTGGGATCGGACCCGCAGTTGCCATGCACGAGGGGTCGACGCTTCTGGTGGTATTCAATGCACTGCGCCTCCTGGCCTATCGTGACCGGGCAGAGGTGCCCCTATGAAGCGCCTGATCGCCTTCGATCTCGACGGCACACTCGCACAGAGCAAACAGCCTCTATCGGACGAAATGGCACGCGCGTTAGCCAGTCTGCTGCGGGTGGCGGAAATTGCGATTATCTCCGGCGGCGACTGGCCGCAATTCGACAAACAGGTCGCGTCCCGCATGCCTGTCGGCGCCAGGTGCGAAGGGCTGTGGCTTATGCCGACGACGGGTACCAAGCTGTATCGCTTCAACCACGATCAGTGGCGGTGCGTCTATGCAGAATTATTCGACGACAGCGAAAAGGCGAAGATCTTCGCGGCGTTCGACGAAGCGCTACGCAAGGCAGGTCTCACCGGCGAACGGGTCTGGGGCGAGCGAATCGAGGATCGGGGCAGCCAGATCACCTTCTCGGGGCTTGGCCAGCAGGCACCGCTCGCGGCGAAGGAGACATGGGATCCCTCGCGCGAGAAGCGCGGCGCACTGCAGAAAGCTTTGCAGGCTTCGCTGCCGGGACTTTCGGTCAATCTAGGTGGGACGACATCGATCGATGTCACGCGTGCCGGGATAGACAAAGCTTATGGCCTGCGGCGTCTCAGCGAAGAGAGCGGCATTGCGCTTAACGAGATGTTGTTTCTCGGAGATGCCCTTTATCCTGGTGGCAATGACTTTCCGGCTGTCGTGCTCGGCGTTGACACTGTCCAGGTTCGCGATGTTGTGGAAACCATGGCGGTCATAACGGGAATCATCGCATGTCTAAGACCTTGAACGCCGATGTGCTGATCGTCGGTGGCGGTCCCGCCGGGTTGACGGCAGCCATCTATCTCGCGCGCTTCCGCCGCCGAGTGATCGTTGTCGATAAGGGTGACAGTCGCGCAAAGTTGATCCCCTGCTCACACAATCACTCCGGTTTCCCCGACGGCATCAGCGGCACGGAATTGCTGCAGCGAATGCGCAGACAGGCTGAACGTTATGGCGCCATCGTCCACACTGGCCGCGTCGATGCGATCAGCACAAACGGCAAACTATTTAACGTCACAGGCGATGGCCTTGCCCTAAACGTGCGGGGCGTGGTGCTGGCGACCGGCGTGCGCAATCGGCGTCCCGACATGGACGACGCAACGCATCACGACGCTCTGCAGCGCAATCTATTACGATATTGCCCGGTTTGCGATGGCTATGAAGCGACCGATCAGATTATCGGTGTGGTTGGCGCCGATAGCCACGGCGTAGCCGAGGCGCTGTTCCTGCGAACCTATTCGGCCAATATCACCCTTCTGGCCAATAGGACGATTGATCTCACCGATCACGACCGCGTCGAATTGAAAAAGGCTGGCATCGATGTGGCGCCCGCGCCACTGCGAGCGCTCGACTTCTCGGGGCGCCAGGCTGTTGTTACGCTCGCCAATGGAGAGCTGCGCAGCTTCGATACCCTTTATCCCGCGCTCGGCTCGGACACCAATGTCGCGCTCGGCAGAGCTCTTGGCATCTCGCTCAGCAACGATCGATGCATCGTCGTAGATGCCAAACAGCGTACCAGCCTTGCGCGCGTCTATGCAGCGGGCGATATTGTGATGGCGCTTGATCAAATCAGCGTCGCCATGGGGCACGCGGCAGTCGCGGCGACGTCGCTGCACAACGAATTGCGCGAACTCGACGGGATGGCAGATGAATGAGCGAACCTTCGAAATGCGAGGTTCTTTCAGATAATGGGCAAGGCGGACTTTACGGTCTCAGCCTGATGGATGCTCTCGATCAAAAACGCCATGATGATAGCGGAATCACGAAACCTTGTCCGAGGACACAGCGTTCGATCATTGAGTCATCATTTCAGGAACCAAGGTTGGTTGCCTGTTTTGAGATGAGACTTGGAGATATGACATGGCCAGTTCACCGCCCGATCCCCACCCCGATTCACCACCGTCCGCGCCCGAGCAGACGCCCGAGCAAGTGCCGCCACCGGACCACGATGGTCGGGAGAGCGTGGAAGATGTGCCACCGGAAGACTGACGGCAACGATCCGCTTCCTCCCCCCTATCCACGGGACGAGAAGCCGCGGCGATACACCCTCCCCGCCCGATATGGCGGCAAATGAGATCAGACTTCCACGTCAGAGAGTCGATGCTCTTCGTGCGCGGCCGACCACACCGCTCGCGCGGCATCGAGGTTCATCATCGCAATAGCAAATCCCACCAGGATGTCTGGCCAAACCGAACGCATTTCGAGCGTGACCAGACCGGCTGCGACAATCCCGACGTTGGCGAGTGCGTCGTTGCGCGCGGAAAGCCATGCTGCCTTCACCAGACTTCCGCCGCTGCGGCGGTGCCGGGCTAGGATAATGGCCGCGATCAGATTGACCGCCAAGGCGCCGAGGCCAGTGACGGACAGAAGCACTGCGTTCGGTGGAAGGGGCGCGACGGCCTTTTGCCAAAGTGTCCATATAAATGCGAGTGCCGGCGCCATTAGAATTGCCGCGAGCAGCATTCCCACCTTGGCCCGTCGTGCCGCACTCCAACCCAATGCGGCGACAATCAGAAAATTTACTGCCGAGTCTTCGAAAAAGTCGGCGCTGTCCGCAAGCAGCGAAACCGAATGGATATCGAGAGCGACGAAAAACTCAATGCCGAAATAGGCCAGGTTGAGACTGGCGACGATCAATACGGCGCGGCGCAGGGCCGCCATTTCGAGTGTCAAAGACCGCATCCCCAAGATTTCCGAAAGGCACGTAAGCCGCACGCTGCCCAGTTCGAACCTGGTCCTCTCGATCTGCATCGGCAAGCCAATTATACGTTAGGCCCATACCATGCTTGAAGACAGCAGGCAGCCGCACACGGTGCCCCGAAGGGCCGAGACCGGGGTGTCGGCATTTGCGCGATCTCCGTGCTCTGTCGAAGCGTTTCGCACTCCCCGATACAAAGTCCCCCTAGTCGTCCCATCGAAAGCACTATCAGATGTGGGAATCGCCAGGCGCATGTGCCAGATTTCACGCCACACTGCATCCCCCGGTCGAGTGAACCCTGGCCGTTTCACGGCTGGAACAGGGCGGAATCTGCTTTGACGGCATCCGTAGAGTTCCTCATATCGGTGCAATGCGCGGGCGAGATAAGTCCGACGGATGCAGTCGCCTCTCGAAACCGAAACGATACATACATCATCGTCCCTCTTGGTCGGGAGGGTGGCCGCTATCCGCGGGCCGGTTATCGACGCGCAATTCGACGCGGGACCGCTGCCGGCCGTCAATGATGCCTTGTGGATCGAGGCATCCGGCAGGCGGATGATCGCGGAGGTGCAAAGCCACGTCGACGGTCAGACGGTTCGGGCCGTTGCGTTGCACTCCACCACCGGCCTTGCTCGCGGCGCATGTGTCAAGGCGCCGGGCGGGCCGATTCAGGTGCCAGTCGGGGACTCGGTTCTCGGCCGCCTTCTGACGCCGACGGGTGACGTCGGCGATGACGGGCCGGCGCTGCCGGCTGCCGCGCCGCGTCGTGCGATTCATCGGGCACCCCCTTCCCTCGCCGAGCAAAGCGCGTCGACAGCGAAGTTCGAAACCGGCATCAAGATGATCGATCTGTTCTCCCCTCTTGCCCAAGGCGGCAAGGCAGCCATGTTCGGTGGCGCCGGCGTCGGCAAGACCGTGCTGGTGATGGAACTCATCAACGCAATGGTCGCCAAGTACGAAGGCGTGTCGGTCTTTGCCGGGATCGGCGAGAGATCGCGCGAAGGTCACGAACTGCTTTCAGACATGCGCGGGTCTGGCGTGATCGACAAGACGGTCCTGGTTTTCGGTCAAATGAACGAACCGCCAGGAGCACGTTGGCGCGTGGGGATGACGGCGCTTACGATCGCCGAATATTTTCGTGACGAGCAGAAGCGAAACGTGCTGCTTCTGATGGATAATGTCTTCCGGTTTGTCCAAGCGGGTGCCGAGGTATCGGGCTTGCTCGGCCGCCTCCCCTCCCGCGTCGGCTACCAACCCACCTTGGCCAGTGAGGTCGCAGCTCTCCAGGAGCGGATCGCCTCGGTCGAGGGCGCCGCAGTCACGGCAATTGAGGCGGTCTATGTTCCGGCCGATGATTTTACCGATCCCGCCGTCACCGCCATCTCCGCCCATCTCGACAGTTCGATCCGACTGTCGCGCGCCATGGCGGCCGAGGGCATGTACCCTGCGATCGACCCTCTGGGGTCGTCGTCAATACTGCTCGACCCGCTGGTCGTCGGCGAGCAGCATTATCGCCTAGCGCAACAGGCGCGCGAGGCGATCGCGCACTACCGGGAGTTGCAGGACATCATTTCGCTGCTCGGTATCGAGGAACTGGGCCGCGAGGATCGGCTGATCGTCGGCAGGGCGCGGCGGCTGCAGCGCTTCCTGACCCAGCCTTTTGTCGTCACCCAGGCCTTTACCGGCCAGCCGGGCCGATCCGTTGCGCTTGCCGACACGTTGAAGGGCGTCGCGGTCATCCTGTCCGGCGAAGCGGATGACTGGCCCGAAAGCGCTCTTTACATGGTCGGCGCCATCGACGAGGCACGGGGACGGGCGGGCCAGGCATGATGAAACTGCGCATCGCCAGCCCCGCCGCGATCCTTGTCGACACTGAGGCCGTGTCCATCAGGGCGGAAGATTCCAGTGGCGCCTTTGGAATGCTGAAGGGTCATGCCAACTTCCTGACCGCGTTGACGATTTCAATCGTCTCGTGGCGTATGCCGGACGGACGCGTGGGCTTTTGCGCCGTGCGCAATGGGATACTGACCGTGAGCAAAGGTCAGGAGGTGGCGATAGCCACCCGCGAAGCCCATGTCGGGGACGATCTGGCCGTGCTCGAACATGAAGTCCTCTCGCACTACCGGGATCGTGACGACAGCGAGCGCTCCGAGCGCGTGACCTCCGCGAGGATCCGGATGCGCGCCATCCGCCACATGGTCGAGGCATTGCAGGACGGTGGCCGGGAGATGGTGTTGTGACTGACGATCGGTCGCAAGAGCAACCGGTGCTCGAGGCGATCCGCAAACGCGCCGCGCGTCAGAGCCTGGCGGACCGGCTCCCGGCCGTGGCGCGCAATCTGGGACAGATCGGCATTCTCGGCTGGCAGATTGTCTTGCCGACCCTTGCCGGGCTCGCGATCGGACGGTGGCTCGATCACCGGTTGGCGAGCGGGATTTTCTGGACGGCACCCTTGCTTCTGATTGGTCTGGCATTCGGCTGCTGGTCGGGCTGGCGCTGGATTCACCGACAGTGACCCTATTGATGCTTGGCCTTTTCGTCATCTTCGGAGGAAGTGTCGGCGTCGTTCATTTCCTGGCGCTCGCCGGAGACGCCGACGGGGTAGTGCGTCAAAACGGCGCGTGGCGCCAAGCCAAGCTACGCGTCGGACGGATCGCGCTCACGACGTTCATGCTGCTGTTCGCAAGTCTCCAGGGGTGGGCAATACTGCTTGCTGCCATGCTCGCCTGGATAGCGGCGCGCCAGATCGTTCTCTACCGCTTGGAGGTCAAACGATGAAGTTTGCCTCGCCGCTGGAAAGCAAGCTTCTCTTCACGATCGGTCCCATCCCGATCAGCCAGCCGGTGGCAACGACATGGGCCATCATGATTGTCCTGACGCTTGTCTCCTGGGCGATGACGCGCCGGCTCGCCCATCACCCGACGCGAGGCCAGGCTGCGTTCGAACTCGTCGTCGAAACCATCGCGAGCCAGGTTCGGGAAACCATGACCGTCGAGCCTAAGCCCTATCTGGCCTTGATCGGAACGCTCTTCCTCTTCCTTCTCATGGCCAATTGGGCTTCGTTGATTCCTGGCATCGAGCCGCCCACCGCTACGCTCGAAACCGATGCGGCGCTGGCGATGATCGTCTTCGGCGCAACGCTGTGGTTCGGCATAAGGGCGCTTGGTCTGAGGGCCTATCTCGCCAGCTTTGCGCAACCTTCGATCCTGCTGGCCCCGCTGAACGTCATCGAACTTTTCACCCGCAGCTTCTCGCTCATGATTCGTCTGTTCGGCAACGTGATGAGCGGCGTTTTCATGATTGGAGTCGTGCTCAGCCTGGCCGGCCTGCTCGTCCCCATCCCGCTGATGGCGCTCGAAATGCTAACCGGCGCAGTCCAGGCTTACATATTCAGCGCCCTCGCCATGGTCTTCATCGGCAGCGCTATCAGCGAAGCCATCGAACATCCCTCACCGCAGCAGGAGTCCTTGCCATGAATTGGATCCATCTCGTCAGCATTCTCGGTGCCGCCTTCGCGATCGCGGTCGGCGCGATCGCCCCCGCCCTCGGCCAGGGGCGCGCCGTCGCCGCCGCGATGGACGCCATCGCACGCCAGCCGGAGGCGGCAAACACGGTTTCGCGAACATTGTTCGTCGGCTTGGCGATGATCGAGACGATGGCGATTTACTGCCTGGTCATCGCCCTGCTGCTCCTCTTCGCCAACCCGTTCGCCTGACATGCGCATCGACTGGTGGACGCTGGCGCTACAGGCGATCAACGTCCTAATTCTTGTCTGGCTGCTGGGACGTTTCCTCTTCCGGCCGGTCATGGAGGCCGTCGCCGCGCGGCAGGCTGCCGCCGACAGGATTCTCGCAGGCGCCCGTGAAACGAAGGATGCGGCAATGGCCGAAGCGCAGGCGCTCAAAGTCCGGAATGACGAATTTCTTGCAACGGCGGCAGCCCGACGCGCGGCGATGGAGGATGCCGTCGAGACTGATCGCCGACATCTGCTTGCGCAAGCAAGGACCGAGGCCGACGAGGTGGTACGAAAGGGCCACAGCCTGATCGAGGCCGAGCGCGCGCATATCGGCGCAGAATGGGCAGAGAAAGCTGCCGCGCTCGCTTCCCGCATGGCCAGCGCCCTGCTCCTGCGCATTTCGCCCGAGCACACCACGGACGCCATGCTCTCCGGCTTCATGGCGCAGATCGCCGAATTGGACGATGCCGACCGACACAAATTGGCCATGGACGGAGGTGTCACGATAGTCGCCCCCGAGCCGCTACCCGAGGCAATCCAGGCGAATATCGTTCATGCGCTGGGCGGCGCGCTGCCCAATGCCACACCGCCTGCTTTCGCGGTCGATCCTGCTCTGATCGCCGGGATCGAATTGCGGACACCGCATTTGCATGTTCGCAACAGCTGGCGCGCCGACCTCGACACCATGCTCGCGACGGTCCAGGAGAACGGCAATGCCCATCTCGGCTGAGGACTGGTTATCGCAGGCGGAGGCGCGCCTCGAAGCCGTCCAGCTTGGGCCCCGCCTCGCTCATATCGGCCGCGTCGAATCGGTAGGCGATGGCGTCGCAATGGTTTCCGGCCTACCGGATGCGCGCCTCGACGAACTCCTGCGCTTCGCCCGAGGCCAGACGGGCTTCGTGCTGACGCTCGACCAGGATCGGATTGGCTGCGTACTGCTCGACGGCGCAGAGGGGGTCGAGGCAGGTGACGTCGTCACCGGCACGGGTGAGGTGGTCCGCGTGCCAGTCGGCGAAGACTTGCTTGGTCGCGTGGTCGATCCACTCGGTCGCGCCTTGGATGGAGGTCCGCCGATCAGGGCCGCACGCTTCGATCCGGTCGAACGGGCGGCGCCGGCGATCATACAGCGCGATCCAGTCGTCCAGCCGGTGCAGACAGGAACGCTCGCGATCGATGCGATGTTCGCCATCGGGCGGGGCCAGCGCGAGCTGATCTTGGGCGACCGCGCCACCGGCAAGACTGCGCTCGCCGTCGATGCAATGGTCAATCAGCGCAGCAGCGACATGATCTGCATCTATGTCGCGATCGGCCAGAAGAGTTCGGCCGTGGCCCGGGTGGTGGACCAGATTCGTCGCCATGGTGCGCCGGACCGCACGATCTTTGTGATGGCGGGCTCCGCTTCGGCGCCAGGCCTGCAATGGATTGCGCCCTTCGCAGGCTTTACCATCGCGGAATTTTTTCGCGATCGCGGCGATCACGCGCTCATCGTGCTCGACGATCTTACCAAGCACGCCGCAACCCATCGCGAAATTGCTCTGTTGACCGGCCAGCCGCCCGGGCGCGAAGCCTATCCCGGCGATATCTTCTTCCTCCATTCCCGCCTGCTGGAGCGAGCGGCACGATTGTGTCGGGACAAGGGTGGCGGCTCACTTACGGCCCTGCCAATCGCTGAAACCGACGCTGGCAATGTCAGCGCCTATATTCCGACAAACCTCATCTCCATCACCGATGGGCAACTCATCCTCGATGCGCAGCTCTTTGCCCAAGGACATAAGCCCGCCATCGACATCGGCACGAGCGTCAGCCGCCTTGGCGGCAAAACCCAGGCGAAAGCGCTGCGGGACGCGACGGGAACGATGCGGCTCGATTACGCGCAATTCCTTGAACTGGAAATGTTCACCCGCTTTGGCGAACAGCCGGAAGCGCGAGTGCGCGGGCAAATCGAACGCGGCAGACGATTGCGCGCATTGCTTAGTCAGCCTCTACTCAGCCCCCTCAGGGTCATCGACCAGGTCGCCCTTGCCATCGCGCTTGGTGAGGGCATTATTGACGACCTGCCCGTTCCCGAATTGTCCCTTATCCGCCAGAGCCTCCCAGCCTGGCTTGACGGCCATGTGGCAGATCTCGTCGCGCAGCTTGCTCAGACAGGCACGATCGACGGCTTGCAGCGTGACAGGCTCGTCGCCTCATTGCGCGAATTCATCGAAAGCCAACGGATCGCGACGACATGAGCGACCGCATTGCCGAGATCGCGCGGCGAATCCAGACGGTCCGGCAGCTTGGCACGGTGATAAACGCGATGCGCGGGATCGCTGCTCAGCGTGCGCAGCAGGGACGCGCGCTGCTGCCGGGTATCCGCGCCTTTGCAGACACAGCAAACCGGGCAATCGAGCAAGCTCGACTTCTCGTGAATGCCCAGGGTTCCCTATCCTCTTCGACAAAATCCACAGCAAAAACCGGTCTCATCCTCTTTGGCGCAGAACAGGGTTTTGCTGGCGGCTTCCCGGAACTTCTCATCGACGAGGCTGCGCGTGACATGACGCATCAGCATATTTTCCTGCTTGGCGCACGCACCGTCACGATCGCGAAGGAACGAAATCTTCCTGTAAACTGGAGCGCCAACCTTTCCAACAAGGCGGATGCGCTGACCGGTCTTGCGATGACTGTCCTGGATGCCCTCTATGATTATCTGGATGAGGCTGGTCCGGTGCCGATCGACATGGCATATCCAATCTGGAGAAGCGGCCAGGGCGCCAGCATTCGCCATATTCGGCTGCTGCCGCTCGAGCTGGCGCCAGTCCCTCCGTTACATGCGGCGACGGCGCCTCTCACCAATCTCGCGCCTGCGGATCTCATCGGTGACTTCACCGTAGAATATGTGTTTGCCCGCATCTGCGAAGCTGCGGTCGAAGCCTTCGTCGCCGAGAACGAAGCGCGCATACGGACGATGGCGGCGGCACGGACACATATCGACCGCAAGAGCGATGCTCTCCGACTGGAAGAGCGCCTCACACGTCAGGATGAGATTACCGCCGAGGTTGTGGAATTGGCCGGCGGCGCGCGATCCGGAAGGGCAAAGCGATAGCGCTGCTGAAGTCGCTGTACCGAGCGCGGCACGCGTCCGGAGTGTCTGTTCCAGAGAGTATCCGGCCGCAACGCTAGCGCGACATACCCCAGTTGAAATTGGGCCTTGACCTTGGACCATGGTCCACACCCCATAGTTCGCCGAATCGTCCCAGCGCCCGGTTTCTTTATCGGCCGAAGGGCAGATAATGCTTTCATAGCCGTCATGAGCGCTTCGCGCGATCATGGCCTCGGGAGCAGGTACAGGAATTGGGCTGGAATTGCCGCTGGTGGCCTCGGCCAATTCAGATCGGTGCGCTCCAGACCAAATGCGTTCCATCCGCGGGACGGGGTCGGCTACCCGTTTGGCGCTGGCTGGATGAAAGGGGGCGTCGCAGAGTATGATTGAAGGACCATGCTCGCCGCCTGGGAATTCCAACTTCCAATCTCCGGACCAGGCCTCCGGAAACGCATGCAGCGATGCCGTCTGTGCGTTCGATATGGATGCGCTTGTCACCATGTGGAACCGAAAAAG
Source organism: Tardiphaga sp. (assembly GCF_041424195.1). Lineage (NCBI taxonomy): Bacteria > Pseudomonadati > Pseudomonadota > Alphaproteobacteria > Hyphomicrobiales > Nitrobacteraceae > Tardiphaga > Tardiphaga sp. Next base: position 34,849 of record NZ_JBGMOE010000201.1, read on the forward strand.
CGAGCTGGTTTTTGGATGGTCTAAAGCAGAAGCAATTGGCCTCCACATCTCTGCCCTTTATCCGCCTCAAGAAATCTTGGAAGGGCTGCCGGCACGCGATCTCGCCGCAGTCCGGGTCTTACGAACGGACGAGCAAGAATCATGGCGCGTTCGCAAGGATGGTACCGAGTTCCTGGCGAGTATCACTATGACCGCCGTGTGCGATGCCCGCGGTCTGATGATCGGCTATGAAACCATCATTCGCGACATCACCGACAGAACGGCTAAAGAGAGGCTCGAACCGCTTCTTCGGTCGCCCCTGTCGATTGTACCGGATGGGACGATAACAATCGGCAGGCTCTTGCCATTGCCTGATCGCCAGCGAAACGATGGAAATATCGCGCCCGATCTTCAGGAAGACAGCCGCATCGCACTCAGCGCTGTCGTGACGGGTCGCAGCCGCGACGGGACGATATTTGTCATGGACGCACCGGCCCCAGAGGTCGTGACCTGCCCCCCGGCGGTCCCTCGCTCATAACGAGAGTCTTGCGGTTGAATA